>CAIXME010000985.1 GCA_903920425.1 uncultured Pirellula sp.
GGCATTTGGCTGTCGAACGCGAATCCCCTGATGGCCTCTACATCAAACCGCTTCAATCCAAAACTCTCGTTGAAGCAGTCGATCTGTTCGGCAACTCATCGGTTTGGCAGACTGACGGTTGAATCGAAACCGACAATCGTTACATGACGACGGGCACAAAGAACCACACCACGGTCAGCACGACGCAAATGGTGTAGGCAATGAACAAGCTTGGGCGGAAAACTCGCAAGGGAACATAAGCATCGCTCTTCTCGTAGAGTTTGCTCAATACTCTCCAGTAGTATCCTGCAGCGATGACTGCATTGAACGCCATGAGAATCGCCATCGCGATACTCCATGGATCCTTCGCGCCCGATGCGATGGTACCCATGAACACGAGAAACTTGGCCCAAAAACCTGCAGTTAACGGTAACCCAATCATGCTGATCAAGCATACGGTCATCCCGACCGACGCCGCAGGCCGACGATAAAACATTCCTGACAGATCGCCGACCAACATGGTCTTGCCACCCGCTGCTTCAATTTCACCGAGGCATGCAAAGAAGCCCAACGTCATCGCAGCGTATGCGGCTAGATACGAAAACAAAACGTTGGCTTCCGCATTGTCTCTCAAGAGAGCTGTCATGGCCAGCAACAAATACCCTGTATGGGCGACGCTCGAATAGGCCAACAAGCGACGTAAGCTGTTCTGGGCGGATGCAAAGAAGTTACCGACGAGCATGGTGATCGCAGAACATACAAATAAAACGGGTATTACGATGTCCACAGCGGAACTGCCGATTCCCGATCCAACGATTCGAATCAACGCGACAAAACCAGCAACTTTGGGCAAATAGCTCATGATGCCTGCCATCGTCAAGCTTGTTCCCTCAAATACGTCGGGTGCATAAAAGTGAAAGGGAACCGCGGTGATTCTAAAAGCCAGCCCGCACATAACGAGCACCAAAGCGAACGACGTTAGCTTGCCCCCGAGTTGGTATCCGTGTTGGATGACTTCCAAATTGGTCGAACCGATAAACCCAAAGAGATAACTCAGCCCGAGCAGAAAGAAACTCGAGGCGAACGCGCTTAGCAAGAAATACTTGATTGTGGCTTCAGCCCCCGAATTGTCGTTCTTTACGATCCCCAGCAAAACATAAGTTGGAATGCTGATCAATTCGAGACCTAGAAATAACGATACCAAGTCATTAGCAGCCCCAACGATTGGGATCGCACCAATGATGATCAGCAAGCATCCATAGTATTCGCCAAGGTGCGCACGAGGTGCTGTCGACCATGACATGAGCAGAACGATTAGTCCGCCCAAGAAAGCCAGTCTTTCGGCAGCAATCGCAGTGCTATCGAACCGAAAAAGTCCATGACCAAGTTCCGTTGGAGCTCCACGCAGGTACGCCAAAACGCCCGCTACCAACAGCAACACCAACGACAACGAACCTACGCCGTTTCTTTGATTGTGGACGTCGCGTGCATTCCCTGACTTCAATACGAGAGATGCAGCCATCACGATCGAACCGCTCAGGATCAATAGGATAGCAGGCGACAGATGTGCGACCGACGATTTAATTGTTTGCAGTGTATCCACGTTGTTACCAAACTCTATGCATTTCAAGTTTACTTGTTGGTTGCTTTACAACGAACAAGCAGAAGGAGCGGTTGTGCAGTTTACGGTTGTACCTTGGCCAGTTGATCCACTTCTGGATGAACAGCTTTCGAGCTAGCCTCGGAAACGAGAACGATTCTGCTGATATCGCTCTCAATCAACTGAACAGTCGACTGAGGCTGAAGTCCGATAAAAAGGCAAATGCACGCCATGGCTACCAACGGCAGCAACTCTGCTGGAGCCAGATCAGCTGTGTCATGAATATGTTTGGAATGGTGTGTTCCATCGCTACCGAACAGCAATCTTTGTAGGATCCGCAAACCGTACCAAGCACCAAGCACTGTTCCCAGAACTGCGACTCCTGCAAACAAGCCTGAGTAGCGAAGCATTCCGGTCATCGCCAACAATTCGCCAACGAAACCATTCAAACCAGGAAGACCTGCACCGGCGAGTGTAAAAAACACCATCAACACGCCGATCTTCGGATACACAGACGCAAGCCCAACGTCCTTGTGATTGAGATTGATATGACCTCGGCGTTGCTCAACAAGCGAAAGCAACAGGAACATGCTGCAGGTGATGATACCATGATTGAACATTTGTATCGTCGCACCACTGAGCCCCTCGGAATTCATAGCCATCAACCCGAGAGTGATAAATCCAACGTGGCTCAACGAACTATATGCCAAAACCTTGCGAAGGTCGCTTTGCGATAATGCGACCAACGCTCCATAGACGATTGCCAAAGCACCTAGCGCTCCGAATAGCCACTGCGCGTAAGTCGCCAACGCCAAAGGCGTCAATGGAATGACGATTCGAATAATTCCAAACACACCCAACTTGGCAACCACCGATGCGATGAATGCGGTCGTGTTGGGGTGAGATGTTGTGTAGGTCGCTGGCAACCATGTGTGCAGCGGCAAAATAGCAAGCTTGATGCCGAAACCCAAAAGCAATAGCCAAACAATCCACTGGTCGCTTGAAGCCAACGATGCGACGGTGGTAACGACATCCGTTGCTGCACCACCGACGTTATTGATTGCGGCCATTTGCTTTTCCGCGGCGATAGCAGATAGTGCAGGCAATGAAACCGACGACGGGCGTGTAGGAGTTGCGGAATGAAGGGCAATACCGATCAATCCTAAAACCATGGGCACGCTGCCAACCAAAGTGTACAAGAGAAATTTGCGAGACACCTTCAAGGCATCCTTGGCATCACCCCAACCGTTGATCAACAAAACCAGTGGAAGCAGGACCGCTTCGAAGAACAAGTAAAACGAGAGGAGGTCCATCGAAAGAAAGACACCCATCAACATGGATTGAGTAATCAAAATCAATCCAACGTAGTTTTCAATCCGCGTCGCGATTTGATTGGCAGCCAGAACTATTGTGACCAACCCAACGATTCCGGTCAGAAGCACGAGCAACGCGCCGATGCCATCTGCTCCGAACTGCAGATGCCAAGAAACGGGATGTCCCGCAATGGATACAGGTAAATCGAATTCAAGCCAGCTCGGCGAGAATTCAATTCGCGGAACAATCGTGGCTCCTTCTACCAATTCTCGCGACGAGGGCGTTTGTGCTACTTGGTACACAAGCATCGCGCTCATCACAAAGACCAACGCGGCTGCACCCACCGCCAAGCCCACAACGGACTGACCTTTGCGACCTGCAATGAAAATCCCAAGTCCAACAAAGAGTGGCAATAGGATGAGCAACGGAATCAAAATAGTCATGGTTTATGAATTATCGAGTAGCGATCCAAAGAGCCAATGCGGCGATACCAATCGCTGTGATGTAGGTATAGCCAGGTAACCGCCCATTTTGAACGCGTTGTCCAAGTAGGCCACACAACCGCGGAACATTCGCAATCTGCATTGCAAGCCCATCGATTACCACGGTGTCAAACCAACCAAGTAGGTCTGCAAACCATTCGATTGGTTTAACGATTGCAACGTTGTACAACCAATCGATGTAGAGTCGATTGCGACCGAAATCCGCAAACGCGACCATCGCGCCGCTGGTCGCGGTGCTGGGCTGCATCTTGGACAAGAAATATCCGATTCCGACACCTGCAAACGCGACAATGGTCGATGCAACAATGACCCACATCTGCTCGTGATGCTCAGAATGGTTACCTAGAAAATTGGCAATCGCATGAGTTGGACCGAGCAAAACACCCACCAAAACAGCCCCGACCGACAAAACCGCCATCGGTGCTAGCATGGTCCAGGACGCTTCGTGCGCATGATGCCCAGCTTCTTCTGGTAGTTTCTCAGCACCATAAAAGGTTCGGAAATAGGCTCGTGAGGTATAAATTGCCGTCATCAACGCAGTGATGAAACCTATACCCAATAGCACTGAGAATTGTGTTCCGTATTCTCCGTCGCTGCTTGCATCTGCCAACAGGGACAAGATCGTGTCCTTGCTCCAAAACCCTGCCAACGGAAACAGGCCGGCCAAAGCGGCTGCACCGATACCGAACAAAATGTTGGTCCAGGGCAGCACTTTGTTCAAACCGCTGAATCGACGCATGTCGATCACGTCACCCATAGCATGCATCACGTTACCAGCTGACAAGAACAACAACGCTTTGAAAAACGCATGCGTGATCAAGTGGAACATGGCAGCAACAACAGCGACTGCCATCAAATCCTTGATCGCCCCCGCACCCAGAGCCATAAAAAGGTAACCAAGTTGGCTTACGGTGGAATAGGCGAGAACTCGCTTCAAGTCGTCTTGGAACAATGCCATCCATGCTGCAATAAATGCAGTGATGCCTCCGAGCCAAGCGACCGTGCTCAGCACCGTCGGTGTCTCCACCAGCATCGGGGAAAGTCGTGCCATCAAATAGACACCCGCAGTCACCATCGTTGCCGCGTGGATCAGTGCGGACACGGGCGTTGGGCCTTCCATCGCATCAGGCAACCAAACGTGAAACGGAAACTGAGCCGACTTGCCGATGGCGCCGACCATCAACAGCAAACCAATCGTGGTCAACAGTTCGGGATAATCTCTCACCAAGAATGGTACAGCTTTGAAAATAATGTCAAAATCCAAGCGAGCAAAAAAGCTTGCCGACGCGATTTCTGTTTTACCGATCGCAAAAGCGAGCAACAGGATGCCGATCAGAAAAGCACAGTCCGCGACCCGATTGACCAAAAACGCCTTGATCGCCGCTTGTGCAGCACTGGGTTTGCGGAACCAAAAACCGATCAACAGGTACGAACAAGTACCTACACCTTCCCAGAAGGCATACATCATTAGCAAGTTGTGCGACAAAACTAGCATCGTCATGCAGAACACGAAGCCGCAGAATACCGCAAAGTACCGAGCGTAGCCCGGATCGTTGTGCATGTAATCCTTGGAGTAGATGGCGATCATGGCCGAAATGCTGGTGACCACGGTCAGCAACGATAGGCACAACGTATCTACTTTGAGCGAGATATCCAGCGTCAGGCTACCGACGTTCAAATAGCGGAATCCGGAATAGGTCACACCTTGTTCGGTGTCACCTTGAGCGCCGAACGCGATCAAGCAAATGGCAAACAACGCTGAAATCAACAAGGCCGTGATCGCAGGTATGTGCGCAAGCTTTCGATCTCCGCGTAGAGAGAGAAAAGTGCACGCAAGGCATCCAGCCAAAGGAGCGAGCGGTACCATCCAAGCAAACAAACTAAGCATGAGTGGTTACCTCCGCCGTACGGGCCGTAATGCGTTCAGCAACTTCGCCTGACTCTGCCGTGAAGGTAGAGGGGACAGGGTTTTCCATAGGATCCAATCCAGCTGGAGTGAGTTTAGGGAATTCCAAATGTGCTTCATTCACCACAGGCACTTCAACGACCTTAGGTATGATGGTCTCACTCAACTCATCCCAAGCCTTGATATCGAGTGTAGCCTTGCGTCGATAAAGCGAAACAACCAATGCCAATGCGATGGCTGCTTCGCAAGCTGCAATCGTCAGAACCATGATTGCCAAAATCTGACCTTGATAGTTTTGGTGGTGTCGCGAGTAAGCGATCAAGTTAACACTCACCCCGGAGAGCATCATTTCCAACGACAGGAACATCAAAATCAGGGATCGTCTAGTTAGGAATCCAACGAGTCCCAAGCAAAAGAGAACGCCGCCGAAAACCAACAAATTCTGAGTCATTAGGTCGTTCATGATTGCCCCTCCGTCGTCCGTTGTGCTAACGCGATCGCACCAATCGTAGCAACCAATAACACTGTGCCAGCTAGTTCGACAGCTAACAGATAATCCGTGTAGAGTGCGCGGCCGAGTCCCGACGTCTTCTTTGGCACGACGCGTTCCGCTGCGGGCAACGTCGCAGATCCTTCGGGTTTCGCTGCGAAAGATTCAGGCATGTCTGCCAAGCTGTACGGTCTGGTCAGGTCGACACGGATACCAGCAAACGCTTGGTCTTCCGTAACGCACATCGTGATGGTTGCCAACAAAATGGCACTGATCGTGGCTGCAAGCCACGGATTGGTCATTTGGATATCGTAGTTTCTCAGATCCGTTTGCTGAGCGAACATCAA
>CAIXME010000986.1 GCA_903920425.1 uncultured Pirellula sp.
GTTGTTGCTTTGGGTGAAACGGGCCTTGATCTGCATTGGGACGATTGTCCCTTTGCTATCCAGCAAGCAAACTTCGCGCGACACTGGGAGTTGAGCCGCAGAACGCAATTGCCCTTGATCATCCATATGCGTGATTGCGAAAGCGAAATGCTGGCGGCGCTAGAAAGGGAACGCGAACTAGGGCCGTTGAGAGGAGTGATGCATTCTTTCGCCGGCAGTGCCGAAACCGCGAAGGCGTGCCTGGCTTTGGGGCTGTATATCAGCTTCGCAGGGATGCTCACTTACAAGAAATCCAATGAACTGAGAGAGGTCGCTCGCACGATCCCATTGAATCGCTTGTTGGTGGAAACCGACAGTCCGTATCTCAGTCCGGAACCCCATCGCTCGAAGCGGCCCAATGAACCGGCCAATGTCGTATACACGGCAAAATGCTTGGCAGAAACCCTTGGAATCAAGGTGCAAGAATTATCTGAAATTACCAGATCCAACACGAAAACTCTTTTTTCGCGAATGACAACTTAGGATTTGTCGACCAAAATGTGAATAGTATGGCAACCACACGGTTAGATCGTAGGTTTGTTACTTTCACAGCAGATTCGCATCAAATATGTCCGCAACTAGCCGCACATTCTCCGATTGGATAAAGCCACCGATCGAAGACGCTTGGTTTTTGACCGGGCCCACGGCATCTGGGAAAAGTCAGGTCGCGTTGGATTTGGCCGAGAGAATCGACGCCGAAATCATTTCCGTCGACTCCATGGCGGTTTATCGTGGCATGGATATCGGAACAGCGAAGCCGACCGACGACCAACGAAAACGTGTCCCGCATCATCTGATCGATATGGTTGATCCAACGATCGATTACAGCGTCTCCCAATTCGTCGTCGACGCACACGATCAAGCGGCGGAAATCCGATCGCGAGGCAAGAAGGTGCTTTTCGTGGGTGGGACACCGCTTTATTTGAAGACGCTCATGTGCGGCATGTTTTTGGGACCGCCCGCCGACTGGGAGTTTCGTGCTGCGGTGGAAGCAGACGTTGCCGAGTTCGGCGTCGCTTCGCTGAAAAAACGATTGGAGCAAGTCGACCCGCTGTCCGCGTTCAAGATTCTAGATGGGGATGTACGGCGAATGACCCGCGCGTTGGAGGTTTCCAAGTTAACGGGAGTCCCAATGAGCCATTGGCAGAATCAGTTCGAGCGTACTCAGCACCACAAAAGCTGTCCGAGCTTTGTGTTAGCGTGGGATCGATTGGCAATGCATGATCGTGTCAATCGCCGGGTGGACGATATGTTCTCTCGCGGGTTGCTCGAAGAGGTGACGACTCTGGTCTCCAAGTACGGAAAACTGGGTAGGACCGCATCGCAAGCGGTTGGCTACAAAGAACCCATAGAGTTTCTTGAGGGGTTGGTAGACAAACCTTCCATGATCGAGCGAGTCAAGGCTCACACTCGACAGTTCGTCCGTCGTCAAGAAATTTGGTTTCGCTCCATGCCATCGATACATCGACTGGTTATCCAAAACGATCAAGATCTGGCCACGGCAGCAGACGAAGCAGTTCGAAAAGCTTCCTAGGCGATCAAACTTGATTCGTGCAAACGGCAGAGCGATTGCTTCGATTACATGGAGTGCGTTGCCCAAAGTTCTGCGAGTTTGATCGCGTGTTGGGCAGCTTGCACCATCTCGGTGAGCGATGCGAATTCTCGGACCGAGTGGATGTTGTATTGACCGACCGACAAGTTCGGCGTTGGCAATCCCATTTCGCTCATAAGCGCACCATCGGTTCCACCTCGGATGGACTCGCGACGAGTTGGAAAACCCAGTTCCTCGTAGGCACGTTCGGCGAGGTCCGCTGCCTTGGGAAAGCCTCGCAATGTGTCAGCCATATTGCGGTACTGGAACACCGTTTCCATGTTCACGTCCAGACCTGGGAACTCCTGTTTCACTTGATCTGCAATCCGAGCGAGCATATCCGCATACTGCGATAGTTTTTCGGTTTGGAAGTCTCGCAAAATAAACTCGATGGTCGTTTCGCTAACGCCCCCGTGCACGGAATACGGATGGACAAAACCCTGTCGATCGCAAGTGGTTTCTGGAGACAGCTCGTTTTGGGGCAGCAAGGCGACAAAGCGAGCAGCGGCCCGTAACGCGTTGATCATTTTGCCTTTACCAACAGATGGGTGCGTGTTGCGACCTCGGAACGTGACGGTAGCGCCGTCGGCCGAAAATGTTTCGACGTCGATGGTACCTGCGGCACCACCGTCGAGCGTGTAGCCAGCGATGGCGTTCGCTTTTTGGATACTGAAATGCTTGGTGCCGCGGCCAATCTCCTCATCGCATGTAAAGAGGATCCGAATGGGACCGTGTGGAACTTGGGGATTTTCGATCCAGAACTGAGCGCACTCCATGATGGTTGCTACACCAGCTTTATCATCAGCGCCGAGCAGAGTGCGACCATCTGTGGTTACCAAAGTATGGCCAACGAGGTTTTGTAGCTCGGGCGTGGACTGGCAATCGATTGTTTCTCCGGAAAGCAAGCGGATCGGCAGACCGTCGTAGGTCTCGATAACTTGCGGATTGCAATGGTCGCCGGGCGCTTCTGGTGATGTGTCCAAATGAGCGTTCAATAGAATGGTCGGGACTGGGCTATTGACCGTCGATGGAATCGTTCCCCAAACCAATCCATGTTCGTCTTGATGCGCATCGGTAACTCCCATCTGTAGAAGTTCGGCGACCAAAATTTTGCCAAGTTCAACCTGCCCGGGTGAACTTGGATACATATCCGAGGCTGCATTCGCCGCGGTGCCTACTCGCACGTACTTGAGAAATCGGTCGAGAAGTCGGCGATGCAAAATAGGGACGGGGGCCATGAGCACTCTCTCGTAACGGTCGCGGGGAAACAGGCACTGCCTTGATATCGACGCGATACGCACTGAGGAGCAACTGCCGCCTGCAGGCTTAGAATCGCGTCGTTCTGAGGCAGAAATAACCAAGAACAACGGACATCGTACCTAAGATGCTCCATTGTGTGACCGTCATGTGTTCAACACTGAAGACGACACCTTTGATTATTCCGGAAATGAGGTTGGTAACGAATTGCATACAAAAAGTTCCAAGGGAGCACTAGGGCAATACCGGCCGTTTGGGCGACCGAATCCTTATTCGGGCCGAACCTCGAAACCGTAGTTCCGTCCGCAGCGATAAGCAAAGCGATGCCTTCGAGGGGCAATAGGAATTTTGATATCCCAAGCAAAAAATACCGGTATTACGGATCGATTGGGCTGTAACGATCTCAAAAGTGGTTGGTCGAAAGAAAAAAAGGAAGACGCATCCAAGTTGACTTGCGGGAGGCGGATCGAGGTATATAATCCTGCCAAGCGAAGGGGTCGTAGCTCAATTGGTTAGAGCACCGGACTGTCGATCCGGAGGTTGCGGGTTCGAGCCCCGTCGACCTCGCTTATGAAAGCCCTGGTATTCAAATAGAATGCCAGGGCTTTTTCATTTATCTGCCCTGCTTGTTTCCATATCCAATGTTCATGCTTGGCTTCCCCAAGGCTTTCGCCAAGTGAGCATCGCCCTGCCTGGCTGCTTTCCATCTGCGATGGTTCTCTGTGTTTTGCAAAAGACAATGGCGATCGATAACGCCCTTTGATCGCCTTTTGACATAGCGATGTATTCGAAGTCTAGATTCTTGCCGTCATGCTCGATTTTTCTCGGCAAGCACTCCGTGTGCGCGAGTACTCCAGCAAAAAGCGGAACACTAGCTCTCAAAGA
>CAIXME010000987.1 GCA_903920425.1 uncultured Pirellula sp.
ATGCATTCCATTCATCGCGCATTGCTTTGGGAATCGTTCGCAAAAGGTTGGTGGACGATTCCTTTTTTCTCCTTTGTTGGCGTCTCTATACCTTTGCTAACCAACGCTGCCCTCAGCAGCGCTGGCCTTCCATGGTCCGAACCCATTTGGATCATGCTTCAATTTAGCTTCCTCATGTACCTAGTGGTTGCCAGCTCCGTTGGGATCATCGACGCGCATGGTAGCGCAACGCGCCTATACACGATCCCCATTTCGAATCGATCGATTGTCCTCTGGCATGCACTAACGGGTGCATGCGTTTTAGCTGCAGAAGTGGCGTTGTTTTGCGTTCTGGCCAATGCGTTGTTTCGATCGAATTGGCCGATTCTTGGACCATCGCTTGCTGCGGGGGTCTGCTGGGTGCTAACGCAGCCTTTGGTTCATTCCACCAAAAGGACGATAGTCGGAACATTGCTATCGACATTGCCGCTGGTCCTATTCGCCTGCTGGGTACATTCTCGGTTCGGCAGTTGGTTCGGCCGATTAACGCACCCGTGGGATCACGTGACGGCGGAAGAGGTCTTAACGATGCTCGGCTTCATCATCTTTGCGTATTTCCAATCCTTGTTCGTAATCGCAAAGGACCGATGTGGCGAGGGTGTTTTTCCGATAGAGCATTGGCTTACAGCGATCCGCGCGACTTGGTCGAGGAGCAAGGCAGAAACACCCCAACTCGCACCGTTCCGTTCGCCATCGTCCGCATTGTTTTGGTACGAATGGCGACAGAAGGGGCTCGCGTTGCCTCTCATGGCACTGATCTTTTTCGGTATTCTGGGAACGACTGTTGCGTTTAAACTTTGGTCGAAACCAGTAGAGATGGAATTGTTCGAGGATGTCCGCGAGGGCATTTTCGGATTGGGGATGTTCATGGTGGCCGTCAGCGGATTCGCAGGTTTGTTTTTTGCGATCGCATCGATAAGGAGCAGTGGCGATCCGTCTGCGGGGCAGTTTTTAGAAGGGCTGCATGTTTACGACCTTGGTTCATTTCAATCCACCAAGCCTGTCGCAAGCAGGCTATTGGCAAACGCGTTGCTGAAGACATGTGGGCTGAGTGTTTTATTGACCTGGGCCATATGGATGGCGACATTTCTGCTTTTGGTCGCTTTTTCTGTGTTGATGGGCCAACCATTACAACGCATTGCACCAGAGAGCATCGGCCTTTCCTTCTTTCCGATGATATTGGTTTTATCGTGGATTGCGATGACTGTCGTCACATTCGTTGGAATATCCGGTAGAGGAGCGCAGTTGATCGCCCTAGGATCGATCGCCTTTGGGTTTTATATTGCGTTGTCTATCGCTCTGGAGCAGTTAGCGCCCAGGCAGATTTCGGAATTGGCCCAGTATGTGATTGCGGTGCTGGTAAGCGTAGCCGCGATCGCGTACTGCGTACTAACAGCAACGGTCGCGGCGAGAAGCAAACAAGTTCCGCTCTCAACGATATACGCGATGATCGGTATCAGCATCACGTTAGTGTTGGCAACGTATGCGATAGCACCAAAGCCCCCATCGAGCATTGGCTGGCTAGCAATACTCGCCATGGTCAGCCTAGCAGTCCACCCCCTAGCCGCATTCCCAATGGCCTTCGCAAGCAATCGAACACGATAACCCAAAAGAATCCATCAATATCCGTATACCCAACCACGAGCGATACCAAAAAAATGCTTGCGGTCGGGTTTCGTGAAGCGGCCGTTGCGTTCGGCTATGTTGGATGCTATCGACAGCGACGCGCGATGGAGCTGGTCGGCCAGATGGTTTTATCGCGAAGAAAACTGCTCGGTCAGATCGCAGACTTGATCCGCAAAGTCGACAGACTTTTGGTAGACAATCAGATTCTCGAAAGCGAACGTCTTCTGCATTCCCTATGGATGAAATCTACTCGCACCAATGCGAAAGAGATTAGACACAAGAAAGCTGAGTGCCGGTTATTGTCTTTAGAGATGGGAAATCGCACTTTTGATTTGGCGGACTGGATTTTGCCGAATCGCGTCTTCCCTGGAAAAACCAATGGAGGTATGGGGACTTGAACCCCAGACCTCTTGCATGCCATGCAAGCGCTCTCCCAACTGAGCTATACCCCCGGAATATTGACTAAGAAACGATTGCTGGCCAATGCCTTCGCTACCGTTTCTGCGGCAATGGGCCAAAGATTATCCGTCGAATGGGAGTATGTCAAGTTCTCGTGCGCCAACGCGTTTCGCCCTCAACCCAATTTACGGGTACAATCGGGGTTTCTTGTGACGTGAACCCCTCAAGACTCGGTTTGGTCTGAACGCTATGAGCAACGTGGAATCAATGGATTCACACCCAAAAATGAATGTGACGACTGCTCCAAATCCGACTTCCGGTCCAAGAATCGCCATCGTGGGGGCAGGAATTAGCGGCCTTTCGCTGGCATGGCACTTGAAACGCCTCATCAAGGATTGTCATGTCGAACTGTTCGAAGCAAGCGATCGCGTTGGCGGAGTCATCCAAACCAAACCCGAGGAACCATTCCTCGCAGAGCTAGGTGCCGACAATTTCGCAACACTCGTGCCCGATGCGTTGCGCATGGTCGAGGAGATGGGATTGCGCAGTGAGTTCTTTGGCCCAAAGCCGGACCATCGTATCGCGCAAGTCGTTCGAAACGGCAAAGTGCTGCCAATCCCCAACGGCTTCTCGTTGATGCAACCGACGCGATTCACCAGCGTCCTGTTTACACCTACGATGTCCATTAGCGGACGACTCCGATTGATGCTGGAGTACTTCGTCAAGCAACGCACGAGCAAAGAGGACGAGAGTGTCGAGTCGTTCGCTGTTCGGCGACTTGGGCAAGAATGCTTTGATCGACTTGTTGAACCCATCGTTGCGGGCATCTTTACCGCCAGAGCGGAAACGCTCAGCATGCAAGCCGCGATGCCTCAATTTGTTTCGATGGAAAAAGAACACGGCGGTTTGATTCGTGCCACTCTTGCCAAGAGTAGGAGCCAAAGCCGCTCTGATCAATCGGCGAGGCAAGCGACCGGCGCGCGCTACGATCAATTCTTGGCTCCAAAGCAAGGCATGAGCTGGTGGATCCAAAAGATTGCAAGCTCGTTGAACGCTCCCATCCATCTCCGCTCCAAAATAACCGAAGTTCAAAAAGACACGGCCGGAAAATGGGAATTGAAATGTGTCGAATCCGCTTCCACGGAGTCTGCCTCCACTCCATCGTCTAGCGGGAACTGGGATGCGGTTTGCCTGGCATTGCCGAGCTATCGATCGGCCAACATCCTTAAGCGATCGAACACCAAAGTCGCAGCGATGCTAGAGCGCATCCCTTACGCATCCTCGGCCGTCGCGATCCTGGCGATCAACAAGAGCGAAATACGCCCTAGCGCATTTTGCTTTGGCGTCGTTGTTCCCAAGATGGAACTTCGAGACTGTTTAGCGATCAGCCTTTCGAGCGAAAAGTATGCAGGCAGATGCCCTGACGATACGGTCCTTGCTCGCGTATTCATGGGCGGAGCGATACGTCCAGAAATGCTAGAAAAATCGGATGAGCAACTCCTCGCGATTGCGAGAAAGGAAGTTCAAGAATTGCTAGGCGTGACCAGCTTGCCGCGTTGGCAATCGCTTGTTCGTTGGAACGAGGCGATGCCGCAATA
>CAIXME010000988.1 GCA_903920425.1 uncultured Pirellula sp.
GATGACCAGGGATAAGCTGGAACATTGACCAGCGTCCATCTGTGTGATCCGTGCCATCCGTGGTTAACTCAAGAGCCCACAATCGACGCATGTTCATAGCCAGTTTCAAAACATGTCAGTTTTGACAGCGGGAACGGTTCGCATCAACGAGCCTGCGCGAAACGCGTAGGTTCCAAAACCGGCCCGACCGCCGACTCCGTTGCATGCGACTGTAACGCCACAATGTCTATTGAGACCACGCTTGCACGTAGAGGAACTCACCGTCATGGGTGGCTGCAATGAAATGATCTCCATCTTTTCTTGAATACAAAACACCGCGTTCCAAGTTAGGAGTCCACCATGATGGTAGATCACCGTTCGCCCTGTCCAGCGGCAAACTTGTGTTCTCATCAAAAGCTAGCCACAGTCTTCTTGCGTAGTTTTGGAATTCATGTTGGTCTATTTGTGCGCGAAGGTAGTAGGCGTAGTCAACAAACATGTCGTCGTAGTGCTCGCGAACGTCAGTGGCTGACCAAGGCAAGTTTCGCCTTGCTGGCGTACGGATGCAGTATAGAGTGACGGCAAAGATGCCCGTCATCAGTGCAAGTGCGAGTACTACTGGATACTTACGACGATTCAATCGAATCCCTTGGCGTTACGTAAAGCGATCTATCCCGAGTGTAGCCAAGCGTCGCCGTGGGATAATCGAGCGTTGGACCAATCCGCTTTACCGTGGCGTCCTGTGCGAACTCCACTTGAGTACGCTCGCCACCTGTGGGCTTCAGTGTACCTGCTGCGTTGCCTTCCTGGCAACATCCTAAGGCCATAACGCGATTGCGAGCTTCTAGTCAGTCGGATGATACCGATCGTACAAACTGGTTTGGCCTCGTGCTTGTCGCGAAACCTGGCTTGGCAAACGCACAATTCTGATCGCTCGAGTCTTCCGTCGCTTCTTGCCTCTAACGAAGCAAAGGATATTGCCTTCCTGCATCGACACACAGTGGAAAGGATCCGACATTTACAATTTTTCGGAACTCAACACCACTCATTGTTCGACAACTAGTCGATACTCACGTGCGATTTTGTGTCCTGCCTATTCCCGCTCGCCCAGCGATTCTCGTATCCAGAGTGGCTCACGCCGCAGGTCGAGGATGGCAATGACCGTGACGCAATCACCGCCAAAGGTGTAGTAAATGCCAAAAGGAAATCGTTTCGATAGAGACCGATGGAATCCGTTTTCAATCTCGTGAATTCCCCCAAAGTATCTCAGAGACTCAATGTCAGCGATGATGCAGCTTCGAAAGTAGTCCCCGAGCCCGATACTTTGACGCTCCTAGAACCAATAGCCATCAGCGACATCGGCTTCTGCACCAGACGAGATTTCAATTATCATTTTCCAAGCTTCTGTAGTCGCTCTTTGGCCTCAGACCAAGGCGAAACAGTCATCGATCCATTTTCAATTTGCCTTTTACGCTCGTTCAAAATCTCGGCATGCCATTCTGGTGAACGCACATCACCCGATTGACGACATAAATTGTCCCAAACCTGTTCAAGCAACTGGATCTTCTCACCAACAGACATCGTACTAAGTGGCAATTCAAGTGACATGTTCAAATTCTCCTAACCAGATTGTAGCAGGTCTCATCGGAATCGCAAAAATCGGTAAAGTGTTATGAGCAGAACGTACAGCGATCTAACCCGAGTGCAGCGCAGCGAAGCCAAGGGATAGATTGAGCGTTGGACTTATCGGCTTTTCCGTGGCGTCCTGTACGACCGCGAGCAGCGTTCCACTGAGCTCGAACACGACATTTTTGATCGTATGCCAGAACTATATTCTCTGTGCTCTCTGTGTCCTCTGTGGTTAAGAAATAAGCGAGCGATCAGCGAGGAGTCGAGACCAGCGCTGCGAAGGATCAGGACAAGGCTAGTCAGCCCACATGTCAGCCCCCCACGTGGAGCTATGTTTTGGTGCTTTCTTCAGATTATGCTGCGATTGGCATTCGCACGTGCGAGGTTCTCCCTTGCTTCTTCTTTGTTTCTTCGTTGTGCCGATATTCTTGCCAGAGCGCCCAGTGTATCTATGACTCTCGGGTCGGTTTCATTGAGAGTCTTCTGTTGGAATTCCAGCGCGCATTGACAGAACCATTCCGCAATTGGAAAGTTGGAGCGTTGGTACTCCAGTACACCCATGTTGAAGTAGGCCGAACCAAGCTCAAGATAGAGCGCGGCTTCCAACCCCAAGTAGCCGGCCCAGGATGCTGCTTTCAACATGACCTCGGCGTTTTCGTCAGCCAATGCGGACCTCAATACCTCGACTGAGAACGCCTGCGGCGTGTTGCGATCCAGGCACCTGATAGCCCGCTTGCGAACATGCCATCGGGCGTCGGCAACAAGCCCCGCGACGGCCGCCCGGGCATCCTCGTACTCGGCGGTCAGCCCAGCCAAGAGGGTCGCCGCCGGAAAACGATTTCGTGCCGTCTCCGCGAGCACCGCCGCCACGATCGGTTCAAGGGCGGTGGCGTCGGCGCGCCCGAGCGTGCGTATCAACCGGGCCGCCTCCCGCGCTTTGGCGATCAAACCGGCCGAGTGGCCTTCAACGTCACGCTTTGGCATTCGAGTCACCCTCCACTATCTAACGCCCCGACCTCCTAGGGTGAGTAGTAAATGTTTGCAACGCCTAAACTCGGATGATCGAGCCTTTGTGTGGATGCCTTTGTTCCGCTTGTTATTGAGTCCGCGTTTCCAATGTCAGATCAAGATCCCCGACACGCACCATTGTACGTGTGCTATCGACCACCGGCAATCATAGGCAAGTTTCGCGAGGATGCGTCATTATGCAATCCACTACTTGCCATTCCACGCCTGAAGTGAATCGATGACGAAAAACGTCCGGATTAGCTGACTTGTCTAGTGTGAATTAGTGGAGGCTAGTGTTCCGGTCTCATCCTCGAACGGACGACTGCAAAACGATGATGGTCTCTCGGTACAACATTTTGAATGGCTCCCGCGGGCGATCCATAAGCGGAGAACGAGTAGCAGACGCGGACGCCACGATCTGTTTCGTATACACATAGATGGTAATCATAGAGAAGTCCAGTTTCAGCACGGCCCAGTGAGCTCCGCCCAGATGAGCCAGTATTTCGCTACGTTCACAATCGACGTTATGACACAGTTAGTCACATGAATCAAACGTAGTTCTCCGCGCCTCCGCGACTCCGCGTGAGCTATCGGACAGAACGTAAAGCGATCTAACCCGAGTGCAGCGAAGCGGAGTTATGGGATAGATCGAGCGTTGTGCTAATCCGCTTTATAGTGGCGTACGGTACAACCACGAGCACCGTTTCACCGAGCACCACTGGCGATAACCGAGTGCGAGCAGGCGACACTGCCATCATTAAAAATCCTTTAGATCACTTCGGTTCATCGCTTGGTTCGCGGCGAATCCAGGATGAAGTCTATATCCGGGGGATCTTGCCTTGCGTCGAGAACAGCTTAGACGTCGACGCAAGTGTCGGACAGGATGTAGTATATCGAAAACGGGAATCGCTTTGAAAGGGAACGATGGAAGCCACGGTAGGTTTCATGGATGCCAGCATAGATCCGCAAAGATTCGATGTCCGCGGTGAGGCAGTCATTGAAATAAGAGCCAAGACCTGGCCCTTGAGATTCATAAAAATCAGCGCCGATTTCAAGATCTCTTTCGGCCTCGGGCAGAAAGCCGTATTCTCATTTCAGCCGATCCCTAAGACGCTTCTTAGCAGCTTCCCAATCCACGAGTTCCGTCCGCCCCTCCTTTACGGCCGCGAGTCGGGCCGACAGCACATCCCCGTGCCATTCAGGTGGCACGACGTTCGATGGCTGCCTCGAGAGGTCTTCCCAAAGACGTTCCATTAACAGGAGCTTTTCAGCTACCGTAAAAGATTCGATCGGAATAGTTGTCGCATTGTTCATGGTTCTATCGTACTCCCAAGTGGGAAAACTCGCAAAGTGGCAAATGTGCCGCGATCGTTGGCGTTGACCGAGTGCGAGGAGAAGACTCTACGCAAGTCAAAAACGATCGATCGAGCACTTTGGTCAAATGCTTTGTTCGTGCGTTTTCTCGTACTCGTACTCAGCATCGCGGTACTCGTACTCGTACTCGATAGATTCCTCCGATACCGTATCTGTTCGTTGGATCAACCGAGTTAACATCAACACAATCCGTTTCAGGTTGATTTTTCCAATCCGATTCAGTTCGGAATCGATTGCGTCGAACGAAATGAGTATATCGTGAATTGCAGCACATTCCAAAGCCGAACCACGCGCGATCTCAAAAAATCGATTCTTGTCCTTCAGACTTTGTTTCTCATTCCCCTCGGCAATGTTGAGCGGGATCGACTGAGCCGCTCGCAGCCATTGATCACGAGCGTGGCGTTCCGGGCCATTCAGTGACTTCGCGATTCGATAAGACGAAGCAACATATTCGATCGCAAATCGATATACGTCAAGTCGCTCGTGGTCAAAGATTAGCTCTGTCATCTGCGTCCTTTCGAGTACGAGTAGGAGTACCGTTTCACTGAGTACGAGCACGATGTGTTGCTCTATGCC
>CAIXME010000989.1 GCA_903920425.1 uncultured Pirellula sp.
CAACGCAGCATATCGCCTCCCGTTGGTGCTGCTATCCGATTTGCGCGAACGCCAGTAACTCACTGCGCTCACAATCGTTCCCAAAAATAGCAACATCATCCCAAAAACCAACCAAGGCTCTTGGTGGTGATTCATCCCCATCCCAAAGAGGATCATGAGCACCCCCAATACTCCACCGACCATGCCTGCAAACGCTTGATTTCTATTCGAAAATAGCCATCGTATCGATCCGGTTGGCAATGAAGAACGAAACTGCTTAAATGCCGTTTGGGCTCGCGACTCGATTTGGGATGCGACACTCTCCAGGGAAGGTTGACTAGTGTTTGTGCTGCTGGCTGACGCGAGAGGAATTGCATTTTCGGTCATCGGTTCATCTCCCTGAGCGTACGACTCCGGTTGATCCATCGACTCGATGATTCCGTTGACCAGCTCAAGATTCAGTTCGGCTCCTGTCTCCAGCCGACGTTCAATCATTGTATGAATTTGCGATTCAATTTCATCGCATATGTTCACACGTTCCTGCCGAGTCAGCTGGCGTTTTAGCAAAACGATTTCAACCCGATCCACGAAATTGCGAATCAATTCAACGATGTCTGTAGGTAATGTCTTTTGCGATTCCATTTTTTGTGCTCTTGTTCTTAAAGGAGATTGGTAGTTCTATTCCGTGTCCATCACGAGACCGCGGAAGCTGGTTGCGGTGACAGCAAAGAGGAGACACTATCGACGATAGTCCCCCACGCGCTCGAGAGTTCGCTAAGATGCACCATGCCCTGGGGCGAGAGACTGTAGTATCTTCTCGATGGGCCATTGGGACTCTTGGCCGTGCGTTGACTCAGCAGCCCATCGCTCGCCAGCCGCGCCAACAATGGATACACCGTGCTCTCGGTTACCTCCATCCCCGGAATCTTGCCTAGAGTCTCGACGACTGCATACCCGTACGTCTCTCCGCGCGACACAATCGCTAACACACACAACTCTAAAATCCCTCTTCTCATTTGAGCCAACCAGCTCGTATTCATTTTCAATCCCTCCTTTTTTCAACCCCCAACGAAAGATCCAGAAGCGGTCCAAGGCGTTCTCAACCACACGCGTGGCACTACGAATCCGTCCGTTCACCGCTACTGACCTACCAGCCGACTACCATGCTTCGCATAGTAGAGGTCGATCTTGGGAAAGTCAAATGATATTGACGGCGAATTTACCTTGCTTGTATCCCTTACCCAAATCATGAAAACTGCGATCCTGCTTCCCAATTGGGTGGGTGACGCCTGCATGGCCACCCCGACTTTACGCGCTCTACGCCTCGGTTTGCCCGAGATTAGCGAGCTATGCGTGGTCGGCCGATACGCACCAGTGAATGTCCTGGAAGGTCTGCCGTGGGTAGACAGTTCAATCGTATACAAGCCCAAGTCAAACGATGCGAGGGTTTTATCGAGACGAGGTATGATCGCCGAGTTGAAAAAACGATCCTTTGACTCCATCATCTTGTTGCCCAACTCGCTTTCCGCAGGGTTGATTGGCTACTTCAGCGGCACACCTCAACGGATTGGGTATGCAAACGATGGTCGCTCTTGGTTGCTCACCCAACCCATATCAACTCGCCGCGACGGCACAGATTTGAGAAAGGGCTCCGCGCTCGACTACTACTTGAACATCGCCAGCCAACTTGGTTGCGACATTTCGGACCGCAGGATGGAATTGACTGTCGCAGAAAGTGATCGCGACCATGGTCGCAGGATGTTTAACGAATTGGGATTGGATTGGGACAAGCCGACCGTTGTTTTCAATACCGCATCCGCTACGGGTTCTTCGCGACTTTGGCCGATTGGACATGCGAGTCGCGCCGCAGCTACCTTGGCAAAACAACACGATATCCAAGTCCTGATCCACTCTGGTCCTGCAGATCGCGAGCGTGCCAATGCGATTGAGTTTGGTGCAGCCAACCCCATGGTCAAAAGCATGGGGCGGATCGAGTCGATTCCGATCAGTCTTAGCAAAGCGGTTCTCGAACAAGCGGACGTGGTTCTCTCGACCGATAGCGGGCCAAGGCATATGGCGGTCGCTCTCAACAAGAAAGTCGTAAGCCTTTTTGGCTCAACCGCACCCGAGCTGACGCAAACCTACAATTTGCCAGAAACGATTTTGCGCAAAGAGATGGCGTGCAGTCCCTGCGGCAAACCCAAATGCCCTTTGGTGCACAACAATTGTATGCATGGCATCCACTATTCGCAGGTCGTCAATGCAATCCTGCTTAATATGGAATCCCACCGTTCCGAGCCAGGGCCAACCTGGCAATCCGCTGGCAGCCAAAGAGCGTTCGCCTCACCAAGCAAGGCCGCGTAGCTGGTTGCTTAAAAATCGCCAGCCGGATCACTCCATGCGATAGGAAGCCAGAGCCCTATGCGATTGGCGACTGTTGCAAAGCATGGAAGAAACTGGTCAGCGGGTGCGTTCCTAGAAGGATAGCAATTTTATTGCTACAATTCTCGCTTTCCCAAGCAATGCTGTTTCCACACGGCGATGTCCCCGCATGGCTATTAGCGATGCTGTATCCAATATTGAGAGCCAAACCCTGATGCAACGCAACGATTCACTGGATTTGAACCGCTACATCCGCGACATTCCCGACTTTCCCAAGCCCGGTATCCTTTTCAAGGACATTACACCGTTGCTAGGCGATACCGTCGCTTTTCGCGAAACGATCGCCAGGATGGCAGACCCGTTCCGTGGTCAAAAGATCGATAGCTTGGTCGCTGCGGAAGCTCGTGGTTTTATCTTTGCTGCTCCGCTGGCCATAGAATTGGGTGCTGCCTTTGTGCCGGTCCGAAAACCAGGCAAACTGCCTTACGACAAGCATTCCTTTAGCTACGATCTTGAGTACGGCAGCGATACATTGGAAATGCACACCGACGCCGTTCGTGCCGGACAACGCGTGCTGGTTGTCGACGATTTGCTGGCCACGGGAGGTACGGTAGAAGCGTGCTGCAAACTGCTCTCCAACATCGACGTCGAAATCGCGGGCTGTCTATTTTGCATCGAACTGGCAGGACTCAACGGTCGATCTAGACTCCATCCCTACAATGTGTTTAGCCTGCTGACCTATTGAGGCTCGTTTTGAGGCTCTTTTCGATGAAGATCTTGGATGCAACGAGGATGAACCATCGAGGGCAATCGGCGGTTGCCTTCGAAACATGCAGTCACACTCGACGAATGCCATCCATCGCGATCGCTTCAACAGGATCGACGCTCATGTTATTTCTTCAGAAGTAGTCACGGAATTTTATGTCAGAACAAGTCAAGCTTGCAGATAAAGCCGATCAAACTTTTGCGTCTCTCGGCTTGGGGCTTGATGAGTTCATGGCTGCAGAAAAGCCGTTACCGCCCAAGGAAGTGTCACGGCGACCTCGCTGGCTCGTCCCAACGCTGCTGCTAGTCGCAACGTTGATATCCATGACTTGGGCCGGGATTGTGGCTTGGTCCCCCGTCTACGTAATCACCGAAGCGTATAACAACCAATCTCTATTCGACGTTCGCCGACATATCTTAGCCAACTGGATGTCGGGGCTATTGTTCTCCGTGTCGCTAACCATCATCTTGGGCGCACACGAACTCGGGCACTACTTCGCGACGCGCATTTACAAAATCCAGTCCAGCCTGCCACTGTTCATTCCGTTCCCCATTAGCCCGACCGGCACCTGTGGCGCAGTCATCCTCATGGATGCATTTCGTGCTGACCGAAAGCAAATTTTCGATATCGGTTTGGCTGGCCCATTAGCAGGCCTCGTGTTTGCCATTCCCATCGCTGCACTTGGAATCATGTACGGCGAACCTCCGCAAACGCGTGGACCATCCATCCAGTTCCATCAGCCGATGGCAATCCACTTCCTGACCCAGATCCTGCCGACAGCCACAAACGCCGAACTGGAGGCCATGCCCAAGGGCGCAGCATTGTTAAAGAACGACAGCATCAGCAACGAGTCAATGAATCCGTTGCTAATGGCCGCGTGGGTCGGATTTCTCGTCACAGGTTTGAATATGATCCCTGTCAGCCAACTGGACGGTGGACACGTGATATTTGGGTTGCTTGGCCCTCAATCGCGTCCAATAGCCTTGATGACGTATTTTGGTTGCTGTGTTTACGTCATCTATTCCAGCTACACCTACGGTCAACCCATGTTTATCTTAATGCTCTTGTTAATTCCGCTGATAGGTATTTCACATCCACCGAGCCGAAACGATAACGTTTCTCTGGGCTTAACCCGGCAAGTCATCGGGATCCTCTCACTAGCGATTCCGTTTTTCTGCATTCCGATGAGCCCAGTCATCTCGATGTAGGTATTCACAAAAGGCCATCGCGGTAACCCGATCGATTGCCGATCTCCCCTTCGGCAGGCGACTTCTAACTGGAATTGTTTGCTTGGCTGTGTTCTTGCCTTGCAAATTGGCCTGCGCTGAGTTTACTGAAAGGTTCCCACGGAGGGGCGAATTCGACTTTAGCGTTCGTTAGCTTATTTTATGTTTAAGAACCCATTCTCATCTTGGCTCCAAGCGAACCGATCTAGATCGGGCGTGAAAGCCGCACACATGACTTTTTCGCGTTCCATTCCAGGACGCTCGTTCGCGCAAACCAAGTTGCTGCTCAAGCGACAAATTTGGCTTTGGCCGATCATCGCTTTCGTAGTCCTTTCCACCATCGGATTCTACGTTCGATCGTCCATAGAATCGACCATGAAGCGGAACCTCAAGGAGCAACTGCAATCGCTGCTGCGGGTCGAAGCTGCGATGCTGACCGCATGGTACGAAGCCCAAATCGCCAACGCCGAGTTGGTCGCGAGCGACCCAGAAATTCGCAAAGCAGTATACGACCTTCTCGAAGCAAAGAAGACCATCAATGGCCCAACCGATCACCTCGACCAAGGTGAGGAGTTGACAAAGCTAATGCGTCCAGCAATGTCATCCCATGACTACTTGGGCTTCTTCGTTGCAGACCAAGAGCGCTCCATTGTCGCCTCTTCTCACAAGCCACTGCTGGGCATGTCCAACATTGCACAGTACGAGCCTTTCTTAAAACCTGCAATCGAAGGCACTTCGGTGGTCTCCAATCCGATAGCCAGCATCGTCATGATGAAGGACCGTACGGGTGTCGAACGATCCGGCGTTCCAACGATGTTTGTTGCAACACCCATTCGCGACAGTAATTTCCATCCGATCGGTGCGATGGTTCTACGCGTCGATCCGGAAGACCGCTTTACGAAGATCTTGCAGCTCGGCCAACTCGGTAAATCCGGTGAAACCTATGCGATAAATCGCGATGGAGTGTTTTTGAGCAATAGCCGATTTGACAACGAATTGATCTTGGCCGGGCTCCTGCCTGATCAACCCGATTCCAAATCCATTTTGCAGCTTCAATCGCGCGATCCAGGTGGCGACATGACCCGCTCCTTTCGTCCAAAGGTTCGACGTAGCGAGCTTCCTTTAACCAAGATGGCGATTGCCGTTACCAAGGGTGAGGACGGGATCGATGTCAGCGGATACAACGACTACCGGGGAGTTCCCGTGGTCGGAGCTTGGACCTGGCTAACAAAACACGATGTTGGCCTTGCGACCGAGATAGATGCTGCCGAAGCGTTCGGCCCTCTCTATATTCTCCAGCGAACATTCTGGACTTTGTACGGGCTCTTGGTCGCGTCATCGATCGCCATCTTTATCTTTACACTCGTCGTATCACGACTGAGACGCGAAGCTCAAAAAGCCGCTATCGAATCTCAAGAGCTTGGCCAATATCGCTTGGAATCCAAACTAGGGGCTGGCGCGATGGGGGTCGTATACAAAGGCTACCACGCCATGATGCGACGCCCCACGGCCATCAAATTACTGAACGTCGATGGGATGAATGCGAACTCCATTGAGCGATTCGAACGCGAAGTTCAGATTACGAGCCAGTTGAACCATCCCAACACGATCGCGATCTACGACTACGGCCGCACCCCCGAAGGTGTATTCTACTACGCAATGGAATTCCTCGATGGAATCAACTTACAATCTCTAGTCGAGCAATACGGTCCGCAGCCGGAATCCCGCGTCATTCAAATGCTATTGCAGATCTGCGGCTCACTCTACGAAGCCCACTCACAAGGCCTTGTACACCGCGATATCAAGCCTGCCAACATCATGTTAAATCGTCGCGGTGCTCAACCCGACGTGGTAAAGGTCCTCGATTTTGGATTGGTAAAAGACATACACCGTGACAAGCAATCCGCCGTGGAAGATAAAGGCCTTTCCGGTACTCCGCTTTACCTATCCCCTGAAGCGATTCAATCTCCTAACTTGATCGATGCTTGTAGCGATCTCTATGCTGTCGGCGCAGTGGGCTACTTTTTACTGACCGGGCAAACCGTCTTTGACGCGACCTCCGTGGTCGACTTGTTACAAAAACATATCACGGACCAACCTATCCCACCAAGCCAAGTCCCAGGCACCCAAGTTTCAGGAGAGCTCGAACATGTCATCTTGAGCTGCCTCGAAAAATCGCGGGCTCGGCGCCCCCAGACTGCCCGAGAACTGGCTGCTTTTCTCAGTCGATGCATACAACAATCGCCATGGACACTCGCAGACGCCGACGCTTGGTGGTCCCAACACGAACGACGAATGCAAGGCTCAATCGCAACTCCAACATCGAACAACGCGTCTATAGACCAAGGAAGATCGGATTCCAAGTCTCAATCCGGATTCCCTCCACCTACCGGCGCGTCCGAAGCAAAACCGACGACAAATAGTTCAGACCCTCTCGCGCAAACCTTCTTTGTTGACGAGTGAAGCTCCGGTCTCCGACG
>CAIXME010000990.1 GCA_903920425.1 uncultured Pirellula sp.
GATTTCAACTCTTCTCTGTGCCTCTGTGTCTCTGTGGTTAAAAATCGAGCCTGATTTAGGACGGGAGCTCGGCCCTAATCCTTCGTGCTCTCTGTGTTCTTCGTGGTGGATTAATCTTGGCGTCAAAGAAGGGCGAACCACAAAGACACCAAGCCACAGAGTTTTCATAAATCCTTTTTGATTTTGGTCACAACTCCTCTCTGTGCCTCTGTGTCTCTGTGTGAAAAATCGATCTTGAACGAATAGCACACAATCCGACGGTGAGCAAGGAACATCGGGCTACCTTAAAAGCGACAGACCCTCCAGTCTCGGGTTTGCTACAATATTCCAATCATCGCTCGGTTCGAGCCATCGAACGAAGCGCCACGTCACTCCGTTGAACATTTTGGCAAAAACAATGAAACATAATCGCATGCAACGACTTGGATTGGGATTACTCGCATTCAGCCTGGCAAATGCTTGCTGCGCTCTGAACGCTTTCGGTCAAGATTGGCCACAATGGAACGGGGAAAATAGAGACGGTGTGCTGAGCCAATCAGACGGACTAAAGCCGGTTCCGAAACAAGGACTTAAACTGCTATGGAAACAGCCTGTTGGACTCGGTTACGCCGGTCCCGTTGTGGCGAATGGAAACGTATACGTTTTCGACTACCAACTGGAATCAGGCCAGATCACTAACAATCCAGGCAACCGAGACAAACTGACTGGCCAGGAACGTTTGATTTGTATGAATTCCACCTCGGGAGAAGTGCAATGGACTCACGCTTATAGCCGCAACTATAAGTTGTCATTCCCAGGTGGTCCTCGCGCAACTCCCGTCGTGTCGGGTGACCATGTTTACCTGTTGGGAGCCGAAGGAGACTTAGTTTGTCTCGATGCTAAAAAAGGCGATGTTGTCTGGCAACGCAATCTTTCCTCGGATTACAAAACGACATCACCGATATGGGGACACGCGGCAGTTCCACTTGTCCTCGATGATCAGTTGATCTGTTTGGCTGGCGGCAAAGGCAGCTTGGTCGTGTCGCTGGATCGCAAAACGGGCAAGGAGATTTGGCGAACGCTCAGCGGAGAAGAAATCGGATACTGCCCACCAGCAGTCATCGACCACGGCGGCGTCAAGCAATTGATCATTTGGGACCCTGAAATGGTTTCGAGCCTGAACCCAAAGGATGGCAGCGTCTACTGGCAACAACCGTTAAAGCCCGATTACGGAATGTCAGTCGCACCCCCGATTGTCGAAGGCAACCTGATGTTTGTAGCAGGCGAAGGTGTTTCGGCCATGTACGAACTGTCGTCGAATCCTCCACAAGCCAAGTTGCTTTGGGAAGGGGAATCCAAGACATCGTTGGGATTGTCTAACACAGCAGCCATCTTTGACAAAGGATACGTGTACGGAGCTGATTTCCAAAGTGGCGCATTGGTTTGCGCACGAGCAACCGATGGCAAGCGAATGTGGCAAACGGCTAAACCTACGATCGGCGTCGATCGAGAAAGAGGGCTTTCCAACGGCAGCGCATACCTGATCAAAGCCAAGGATTTCTATTTCATGCTCAGTGAAACAGGCGACTTCATCTCGGCGAAACTGAGCCCTACTGCGTACGAAGAAACGGGGCGATTCCATGCCATCGACCCGACCAATACAGCGAACGGACGCAAAGCCCTGTGGACATTCCCAGCCATCGCCGATGGTCGCCTTTACGTCCGCAACGATCAAGAGATCCGCTGCTTTGAACTTGCTCGTTAGCATCCAAATCGTCAGGAACTAAAAACCCAATTTCAGATTGGCTGAGGAGTCTTCGATGAAAATCGTATTTGTCGCTGTACTAGGACTTTCTTTGATGGTTGGAAATGCATTGCTTTCGCTGGCACACGACAGTACCAGCGATGCGATGCCATTGCCACCGCTCGTAGAAGTGATTCGAAACGCGATCGACACAGTTCTGTCGAAGCATACATGCCCTCCGACACGGCAGGAGATGGTTGCCAAAATCATTTTGCACTGCTCTAGCGATCCGCAACGGGACAACCAGGGTGATTTGGCACAGCGGATTTCGGATACCACAAGCGAACAACAGTTGTATCAATTGCTGTCCGAACAACTGATCCTGCTCGACATCAACGTGACTCAAGTTGACTCCGCTAATTTACAACGTGTTTCCTCGGGGTTTGCTTACGCCGTTCCCGGTGGCTTTCAGTTTGTCGAGAAAACCAACGCGGTCGCTGAAACGCAACTTGCAGCCAACCGCTACGTTGGAATCGGGGTTCAGTTAATGAACGATGATGACAAGGGCTTTCATTTCACCAAGGTATTTGAAGGTGGTGCGGCGGCCAACGGCGGAGTGCTCCAAGATGATATCCTGGAGAGTGTCGAATCCGTACCGTGTATGGGAAGATCGATTCAAGATGTAATTCAACAGTTGCGAGGCCCAGCGGAAACCTCAGTCAACATCACCGTTCGCACTCTACCAGGAGAAGCCCGCAACCTAACGCTCGTTCGAAATGTCATCCCCATCAAGACAATGTCCGTGAGCCATGACGTTGGCGAAGCAACTTGGATTGCTGTCGAACGCATCAGTGCAAGCAGCCAACATGAATTGCA
>CAIXME010000991.1 GCA_903920425.1 uncultured Pirellula sp.
ACAAAATGGGGATTCCGTTGATTCACTTCAACGGGGCAGGGGGGAACATTACGGCCGGCAAGTACAACGATGGCAGTCCGGAAAACAGGCAAGTACTGGCCAACCGAGTTGCGACCGCGATGGAACTGGCATGGAAGAGCACGGAGCGTGAGCCGATTGCGATTTCGGACGTTACATGGCAATCGGAATCCACTCAATTGCCGCTCGCTCCGCATTTAAACAAAGGCCTACTGAACGAATTGGTTGCCGATAACACCAAACCAGCGATGTCTAGATTTGTCGCTGCGACCAAGTTGGTTTGGATCGAACGATCCATGAACGGCGAACCAATCCTGTTGAGCTCATTGAAACTTGGCAAGAATCAGATCCTGCATACGCCGGGCGAACTATTCATCGAGTATCAGCTTGCAGCTCAAAAACTAAGGCCGGATCTCAACGTGATGATGGCGGCCTATGGCGAATACGGTCCCGAGTACATCGGGACCGCCATTTCTTATACTCAGGGTGGATACGAAACGGGTCCTGACGCATCCTTGGTCGGCCCGGGCGTAGAAGCTATCCTCATGAGCGCTATTGCAAAGCTGCTTAACGCAAACCCATCGGATATCCAACCTCTCTAGTCTGACGCGGATGAGATGACGGTTTCTGTTCATCTCTAAATCACACCTATTTGACTACGATTTTCTTGATGGATGCGGATTCCGTTGAACAGCTTTTGATACGTTGCGCGAGCGAAGGGAGAACGCTCACGTACACGGAGGCATTAGCAGCATTTGGCATGCGATTTACCCGTCCGAAGATGCGATCGCTTTGCAAGATACTCGGCGAAGTGAACGATCGAGCTGCTGCACGTGGAGAACCGGAGCTGGCTGTACTCGTTGTGCGATCAAGCGATGGACTGCCCGGCGATGGTTGGTGGGCCGGCAGAGATCGTTATCTTGGCGACTGGACGGGCACCCAAGCTGAGCGATACGTGAGAGCCAGGCAAAACAAGGCTTATCGATTTTGGAAGAACCGAGGGCTGGCTTCGGAGGAATGAAAGACGAAGGACACACGTTGCTCGATTCAAGGGCGACTATAGGGAGCGATTAGAAGTTCCATGCGTTTGTTTCGTACCAAACCAACGGTACAACCGAGACGCTCCGCGATCGCTCCATCCGATTCGCGCCCTAGCAAATCAACGATGTCCTTCGTCCACTTAAGATCGCTTCTTCGCAGACACGGAATGCCTAGCTCCAGTCTCTTTTGAGACACCAATTGGTATGAGACTCCAATTTCGATTGCCAGCTCATCATCGGGAACCTTACCGAGTTTCTTGAGCATGCTTTGGGTCCATTGAAATGGGCCGGCTTGTTTGAACGCGGGAATGTTCAGTTCTTTTCGTTTGTTGCAAACAAGTGTTTCCGAAACGCCCAATTGCTTGGCTAGTTCGGTGTCAAAGTTAGTGCCAAGGAGCTTTATTTCATCGCGTGTCCACTTGCGAGCAGTCCGTTTGCAAGGCCGAATGCCCAGCTCTTCTCTTTTTTTGCGAACTGAGCTTTGAGGAATCCTCCATTCTTTGGACAACAAATGATCGGGTTCTTTACCTAATCGTTCGATGCGACTCTTGGACCAAATCACTTTGCCCTGTCGGTTGAAAGGGGCAATCCCAAGCGACTTGCGTCTATGTTGTACCTGGCAGACGGGAATTTGCGTTTTGCGAGCAACAGCACCATCGGACATCGTCCCCAACAAAGCCTCTTCCTGGTCGGTCCATTCGTGATCGAGTGGAGTTTCGTATTCCGCCAAATCAATCTTCATCAGTGCGCGATAAACTCGGATGTGAGTTCGCAAGATCTTGAATTGGTCGGACAGTTGCTTATCCGGAATTTTGCCAATCCAAGGAATGACGTGCTTGGGGATCTCTGGCAAAGGATCCATTTCGCTTTTTCCAAACGGTGGAATGTCCAATTCAATTCGTTTGAGTTTCACCGTCATGTTGGATACTTCATACATCTTTGCCAGCTTGTTATCCGAGATTTCCCCTAACAAGTTGAGCATGCCTTTGGTCCATTCGATGGGTTTGTTTTCGTTGAATGGAGGAATGGCCAATGAGTTGCGAATCCGTGTAACGTTACCCCCCGTCACCCCCCATCGTTTTGCTAACACCGTATCAGGAACAGTACCAAGCAATTTGATCCGCTCTGGTGTTACCAGCGTTTTCTCTTTCGCAGAACTCGACTCAGGCAAATCTGGAATCACGTGGGCCGCGATACCGAGTTCGGCTCGCTTTTGGCGAATCCAGTAGACCTTCACGTCGAGTTTGGATGCGAGCTCGGTGTCGGGCATCGTCCCCAACAATCGCACTTTCGTCTTGGTCCATTTGATGGGGTCAGACGAAGTCTCATAGGTCCTACCGAGATTTTTTCGACGGGTTCGAACCGCTCTGGGTGAAATTCCAAATCGAAGTCCAATTGCAGAATCGGAATCGGTCCCGATGGCTTTGTCGATTTCAGCTGTCCAAACAACTTGGGAATACGATCGAAGCTTGAGAGAGTTATCTGTCATTGTGGGCGCGCGTTAAACCGAGAAATGGATGAGCTTGAAAGGTAATTCCCGCTCCCCGCGTTGTTCGTCTTTTGTCTGCCGGTTTCTCGTGGTCTTGCCGGAAAACGCAGGATCGGGGCAGGGCAGGGGGGGCTTTGAGAATTCCGATGGGAACTCCATTGGTTCCTATCCAAGTTTATAGTCATTTTTAGCTCGTCCCAATATACGGTGGCCTTTCTTGGACAGCGCGATTGCGATTCCAAGGCGATGTGCATTCGCCGGCAGTTAACCAAGAACAGATCCAAAAATGCGCTGGGGTGCTCCGGCCTGGGTGCTCCGGCCTGGAGGTGCTCTGGATGGCGACAAAAGCGGCCAGCGGATGGGCGGAAACGTGGGTATTGCAGCCCCCCTGCCCGGCTGGCGCCCGAGGTTAAACCTTTCGGGTTGTGACGATTTTGCCTATAGTAGTGCATTCGCGACACACCTAGTTACTGGGACAAAACACCGAACTTCAGGCAATAAGCCGGTGAAGGGCAGGGGGGATGCAATGGTGGCTGGGTGAGCGTTTCGAGCGGATGCCACTTTTCCACCACCCAATCACGACAAATCCAATGGTCAAAGTTCGAGACTTTCTCGGTCCCTATCGGCTAACTCGCTTGATCCGACTTGGTAGTACCTGCCAGGTCTGGGAAGCAATTCGGGACGACGGCGAAAAAAGATACGCCCTGAAGGTTCTCCGCCCAGAACAACGCGGAAACAAGGAGGAAATTGGGTTTCTCAAGCACGAGTTTGAAATCGCGAGCACGCTCAATCACAAGAACATCATCAAACTGGTCGAATACAAGACGGACGCCGAAACTCCATTTATCGTGATGGAGCTCTTCAGCGAAATCAACTTAAAGCAAGCGCTTCGTCGAGGTCCGGATCCGATTGCGTACCAGCTCTCGAGCATCATTGAGCAATCTTCCGAAGCGTTGTACTACTTTCACTCAAAGGGTTACGTGCACTGCGATATCAAGCCGGACAACTTGTTGTTGAGTCGGGATTTTGAAGTGAAGTTGATCGACTTTACGATTTCCAAGAAGGTAAAGACCGGTTTTGGAAAACTGTTTGGCGGCAAGAACAAAGTAGAAGGTACGCGCTCGTACATGTCACCTGAGCA
>CAIXME010000992.1 GCA_903920425.1 uncultured Pirellula sp.
CATTTCAACGCTGCCATTGTCACCAAGGACGGGATTTACGGCATTTCAGCGTTCATCGGAGGGCTGATGCTGTTAGCACGCAACAGGATTGGATGGTGGTTCGCACTTGTGCATTGGTGTTGGTGCGTTGCGTGCGAGATCGTCGTTGTTGCCACCGGTGCAACACTCGGTTGGCGAATCCCCGTGCACCACGATCCGCCCATGCTCTACCGCGTGATGAGCTTCGCAGCATTGCTAGCGATTTCCGGTCTCGCTGTTCTGCTTTGGCGTCCGGTTGCCACTGCATGCAATGCGCCGACGGTCAAACGGTACGTAGTTTTGCTCACCGTGATGGCGTGTTCGGTGGCGTTGGCATTTGTGGTAAACTGGTGGATGTCACTTCGATAGGCCTTGCGTGCTGGGAACAATGCGATGCACCGTAGTCGCGGACCAAGCGTTTCCAAATGGTAAATCTTCTGGCCGCTTTATCGATGATCGCGGTGCTCTGGAGGCGGAACAATAGAAGAAGGCATTTACAGAACAGAATCGACCCAACGGGTTAGAAATCGACGAGCAAAAGATGCACCCGATTTGCCGATTGGGCGTTTGCTGAAGTCAAATTAACTCGGCGGCAAACGGGTGATTTTTGAAGTTACGCTGTTTGTGATTCGTCCACCATTGCCTAGGTAATTCTTATGCAAAATCAAGAGTCTGATACAGATCCCATTGTTGAATGCGACGACCCAAATGCAATCCTAAGCGCAATCAATAAACTGATGCCGCAGCTGACCAAGGATACAAGATTGCGGTTCAATCAACTTAAGCTCGTCTTGTTTCAAGAATTCGGCCTTGAAGGTCTTCATAACATGACGAATGGTTATCGAGTTAGTCAGATTCTCGACATGAACAAAGATAGGAGTTTGCCCGTTCTAGTTGAATCGGGTGAGCGAGACGGTATCGCATATCAACTTTATGATGCGCCAACAAAGCGGCCTGAGAATCCGTAACGCAAAGCGCAACAAGCAATAGCATCCGAGTCGCGGTCGGTCGCTTTCCCAAAACCTGAACTCACTCGCCGCGACCGGGTGCTTTTGAGCGTTACCCGATTGAGGCACCATGCGATCTGTGCATGACAATGAACTCTTCGCATATTCCGCTGACGGCGTTTCGAAGAGGCTCAAACTCCATACAAAGTATTCTGCACTGCAACCGCCAGAGTACACCGACATTGTCTTCGAAGGCGTGCTTGACCATATGTTTCGAGACGTGCTGCTGCCCTCTATCATTTTCGATGTCGAGGAGGCTGATACCGCCTTCGTACTTCAGCAATTCTTTTCCGTTATGGCTGACGGATACCGGCGTGGAGGCTGGCCCTCGTTTTTCGCTCCAGAGATTGATACAATGGTTCAGAACATAAGAAGTGCGTCCTGTCACATGTTCACCATTGCGTCATCCTATGGTATCGATGGTTGGGTTGTCGCTCAGTCGATGAGAATCGAGCCTAAGGACGACTGGTGACAATCGAATGCACCGAAGTCGCTGTTCGGGCGTTTTTCCAAAGGATGCATCACTTGCCGCGACCGCCGTGATTTTTGGCGTTCTGTTTTTGAAAACAACGAAGACAATCTAGTGGAGTCGTTTGACATGACTGACAAAATCAGAGAGATGTTGCGGTACAATCTTTACATCACCGCCGGGTTGCTAGCAGGACTTGCAATTGGCATTAGTGTTGGACCGCGACTTCGAGATTTTGTCTTCAGTATCGGATGGCCAAAAGAGTCCATCGATTGGCTTACTTGGGCGTTAATCTGGGTTTCCATTATGATAAATGGATTGCTTTGGCAGAGATTGAAAAAGGTCGACCGTCGAGAATCGGTCATTGCGAATGCTCATCGATACTAAGCTCAGAAGTCGATCATCGGGGCGGCTGCCGCCGCTCGGTTGAAGATGACAGTCCTAAAGACCGATGCGCGAGTGGTGGGTGCCGGCGATGATGCACCGAAGGTTCAGAAGACTTCAATCGATCGACTTTCACTTGGCGAAGCCGCGTTTCTCTGGTTTGACTGTATCGTAATGCCTATGGATTATCTTGGTTCGTACTCCAAACCCCCAATCGACGGAATACTTGGCGCGGATGCCCTTGTCCGCTCGCAGGCAATTCTATCAGTTGCGGATGCAGTACTTGTACATTCCCCGAAGCGGTGGATCGGCTGCCTCCAGATGAAAAACTTGCAATGAAACGCATCGAATCTGCAGTATATGACAAGTGTCCAGGTTGTGGCGTGAAGATTTATAGCGGCCCGATTCGCGCTCGCGAAGAGCCCGGAGTTGTGGACGTCAGCGATGTCGTAGACGACTCTGTTCTGTGCATCACAATTATCGGCAGACCAAGAGAAGATTGTCACCACGAAGGACACGAAGAGCACGAAGATGAGATTCGACGTTCTTACCTATTCCCGAATCGATTGAGTTCAGTAAAGAAACCACCAGGAACTCAATTGTATTGTCCTCTGATTTCCTCCGTGTTCTTCGTGTCCTCTGTGGTTAAAAATCGATCACAACTATCGGCAGGCCAAGAGAATCGGCCTGAGAGCGTAGCTTCGTCCAAGCCTTGGTGATACGTGA
>CAIXME010000993.1 GCA_903920425.1 uncultured Pirellula sp.
CCAAGGTCGGTGCCGTGTAAGTTGGCCGTCAGCGACAACTCACGCTTCATGTTGTAACGATCGAATTCACCCGGCATGGTTGACTGTGTAATTTGAGCGACATCTCGAAGAAGCAGCGGAGAAGCTTCACGGTGAAGAACAGGAACGGTGCCCAAATCGGAGAGTGACTTCATCGCGACCTGAGGTATTTCTACTTGCACCTGATACCCAATTCCCGATTTGGGATCGGGCCAATAGTTGGGCACTACAAATCGACTAGACGACGTCGCAGCGAGGACGGAGCGGCCGACCTGATCCATCGTCGCACCCGCGATGCCAGATTTTTCCCGATCTATACGCACATCGACCGTCGGGTAATCCAGCGACTGTACAATTTGAACATCCTCAAGTCGCTTATTCGACTTGAGCGCTTCTTGGGCTTTCTTTGCAAAGTCTTTATTTTCCGCAAGTGAACCGCCGCGCACGGCAACCTCAACCGGCGTCGACGATCCAAAGCTCATCACATCACTAATGATGTCCGATTGCTCGAACGAAAATCGAGCGTTTGGAAATTGCGATGCGAACTTGACTCTTAGATCACTCTTTAGCTTTTCTGTACTGATACCTGAATGAGGCTTAAATGCGATTCGCAGGATCGCCTCCTCGGGGCCTCTCGTAAATTGATACACCGCATTGATTGGAAACGAAGCTGGCACGGTCCCAACGTACCCAAGTGTTAGATCGACCTTATTTGCACCGACGTTCTCTTTGACGGACTCGAGTACCGCAATGGCGAGCTTCTCAGTTACGTCGATATGGGTTCCATCTTGCGCGCGGAGTCTTATGCGGAACTCGCCTGCGTCCACATATGGAAAGATATCGACACCAACGCGGGAGACTGTCATCCAAACGAGCAACGCGCACACAGTTAGGTAAACCGGAACAACGATCCAGCGTAACCCAATGACTGAGCCAATGAAGTTATCAAACCATTTGACAAGGAAAAACGGTGAAACCTCCGTTTGCTTTCCCTCGTGTTTGTCTCGCAACAGCCAAATGCAGAGTATCGGGACCAACGTGCTAGAAAGGATGTACGATCCAATCATGGCGAAACCAACAGCTAGCGACAGCGGATAGAAAAGTTCTCGCGGTGCACCTTGCATAAAGAATGTCGGCACAAACACAGCAAGGATACAAAGCATTGCCAATAGACGAGGTATGGCTGTTTGATGGTTGCCATTCCAGACCGCCAATGCAATCGATTTTGATTTTCTCATCTGTGTGTGGATGTTCTCGATTTCCACAGTGGCTTCGTCGACCAATATTCCAACCGCGAGCGCCAGTCCTCCGAGAGTCATCAAGTTAATCGTTTGTCCTGTCAGCCAAAGACAAACAATGGAAAAGAGGATGGCGAGCGGAATGTTCAAAACGACGACGAGGGCACTTCTCCAGTCTCTTAAAAACAGGAGAACCATAAGTCCCGTGAGAAAGGCTCCGAGCATTCCTTCGGTCGTTAGGCTTGCAATGGCTCGCGTTACATAGGGAGACTGATCAAATTCGAAGGCAACTTGAATATCATCGGGTAACTCCTTTTGCATCGTTGGCAAGGCCTGCTTAATCTCGTTTATAACATTCATTGTCGAGGCATCAGCACGCTTCGTTGCGAGGATATAAACGGCTCGGCGGCCGTTGACCAAAGCGTATCCCGTTGTCATATCGGCAGAGTCTTCAATGCTTCCGATGTCGCGAAGGTAGACGGTATCCTCGCCCGTTTTGAGCGGAATCTGTCCCAAGTCGCGAATGTCCTTGACCATGGCATTGGATGGAACAGCAGGATAGAAATCACCTAACCGGACGTTTCCAGATGGGTTGATGGTA
>CAIXME010000994.1 GCA_903920425.1 uncultured Pirellula sp.
ATTTACCTTCGACTGCATTTCAATCGCAATCTCTGCATCGCGTTGCTGTTGCTTGGCGATTGCAAACTCCATGTTCTTTGCCTGGGTGATGTCCGTGGCGTACTTAACCACTTTGTATGGGCGGCCATTGAGATCCATGATTGGATTGTAGGATGCTTGAATCCAAACTTCTTTACCACCCTTTCCAAGTCGCTTGTACTGTGCGGCCTGGAATCGACCTGCACGGAGATCGTCCCAAAACATGCGGTATTCATGCGAGGCAGAGAAGGCAGGCTCCACAAACATGCTGTGGTGCTTTCCCTTTACCTCGTCCAGCGAATATCCGAGGGTCGCGAGGAAGTTTTCGTTGGCATGGCGAATGGTACCGTCCAAATCGAATTCGATGGTGGCTTGCGATTTGTTGATCGCAGAAAGCTGACCTTGGTAGTCAGCCGTTTGAAGCTTAGAACCGGTTACGTCGGTGGCGTACTTGACGACTTTAAATGGACGTCCGTTCAAATCCAAGATGGGATTATACGAAGCCTGAATCCAGACATCTTTTCCACCCTTGGCCAATCGTTTGTATTCCGCAGCTTGAAACTTGCCAGCGCGTAGGTCTTCCCAAAAATTGCGATACTCTTGACTGTTTCCGTATGCTGGATCGACAAACATACTGTGATGCCGGCCTTGGATTTCTTCCAATGAATAGCCAAGCGTTTTCAAGAAGTTCTCGTTGGCATATCGAACTGTTCCATCCATGTTGAACTCGATGACTGCTTGCGATTTTCCAATCGCTGCAATCTGGCCTTGGTAATCGGCAAGTTGCTGTTTTGCAGCGGATATATCGGATGCAAACTTGACGACTCGGATAACTTTGCCCGCGTCATCTAGGATTGGGTTGTAGGAAGCTTGGATCCATACTTCCTTGCCCGCTTTCCCGATACGTTTGAACTCGCCGGCTCGAAATTCACCTCGATTGAGAGCAGCCCAAAACTCTTGGTATTCGTGTGTTGATGCGTACACTGGGTCCACAAACATGCGATGATGACGGCCTTGGATCTCATCGAGCTCGTAGCCGATGGTGCTCAGGAAATTGCGGTTGGCAGTGAGAATTGATCCGTCGATACCGAACTCGATCACTGCCTGGCTTTTGTGGATGGCGTCGAGTTGAGCCGAGGATAGGCTCCAGGCTGGTGCCTTGGCTTTGATGGGCTTGGATGTCGTTGGCGACTTTCTGGTAGTCCCTTTTGCGGATGGTGCGGACTTTGTAGGAGCAGTTCGTTTTGTTGGCATGATTCCAATTTTCCTTGAAGCGATCTAAGTGATTCAATATTTGCTGTGTATTAATGCAATTTGTTAGACAGAGGGGGCGCTGAACTGGTCGCCGAGGAGGTACTCGATATTGAGCAAAGCGACGAGTCTATCTCCTGATTTTGCTAGTCCCGTGATGAAAGAAGTATCGATGGCACCAAGGTCGGGAGTCTTTTCAATCGACTCCTCGCCAACATTGAGAACATCCGATACCGCATCGACCACAAGTCCCATGATTTTTGTCCCAACATTGACGACGATGATCACGGTGAACTGGTTGTATTCCGCGGACGGCATCGCGAATTTTTTTCGCAAGTCCACGATCGGTACAACGGTTCCTCTCAGGTTGATGACACCCTTGATGCACTCGGGCATGTTCGGGATGGGGGTGACTCTTGTGAAGTTTTTGATCTCTTGCACTCTCAGGATCTCTATCCCAAACTCTTGATCGTTGAGTGCAAAGGTGAGGAATTGACTGATGCCTGAGCTGTTGGAATTTCCAACATCGTACTTGTCGATTAACGTTGTCATAATGAACCTCGAGTTGGTTGTGTTCTATGTGTCGTATTCAATCAATTAGGTGACATGACGGATTCAGAGTGTGAGGCAATTACTGCCTGCCTTGCCGACGCTAGATCTTCTTGGCCGAGATTGGAAACACCGAAGGTGTCCAAGATCAAAGCGACGCGACCATCTCCCAAGATCGTAGCGCCAGCGACTCCAGGAACCTTGCGGAAATTCGTTTCAAGGTTCTTGATGACGACTTGTTGTTGTCCGAGAAGTTCGTCAACGCATAGTGCCATGCGACGGCCTTGATCTTCTACGATTACCAAGAGCCGTTGACCATCTGAAGATGCTCTCGATTGAATGTTGAGCAATCGATGCAATTTGAGCAGAGGCACCACTTCACCTCGCAGGGTTATGACATCGCCGACGCCTACAATCTTGTGGATTTCATCTGTTGGGATGCAGATGGATTCAATGACAGATAGCAACGGGATGACGAAGACTTCATCGCTCAGGCGGACCAGCAGTCCATCGAGAATCGCGAGCGTGAGAGGGAGGCGGACAGTGATGGTCGATCCCTGCCCTTCGATCGATTTGATACTCACACTTCCCTGGAGCGCTTCCACGTTGCGCCGCACAACATCCATTCCCACGCCTCGACCTGAGACGTCGGTAACTTCCTTGGCCGTCGAGAATCCTGGTTGGAAGATCAGATTGCATATTTCAGCATCCGAAGGCGTTGAATCCGCTGGCAGGATTCCACGCTCAATTGCTTTTTCCAAGATGCGTTTGCGATCGAGTCCACGGCCATCGTCCTTGAGTTCCAGGTATACGTTTCCACCTTGTTGGTATGCACGTAGCTTGACGACTCCCTCCGCTGATTTCCCACATTCGACTCGTTGTTCAGGCGTCTCGATTCCGTGGTCGGCTGCATTGCGAACCATGTGGACAAGTGGGTCGCTGATCTGATCAACGACCGTTTTGTCGAGTTCTGTGTCATCACCTTCGGTGATAAACTGGATTTGTTTACCCACCTTTTTCGCGACATCGCGAATCACACGATTCATCTTTTGGAATGTCGCTGCGATAGGCACCATGCGCAGTCCAAGGCTCATCTCTTGCAGATCTCGTACGATCTTTCCAAGTGCTGCCATCGATTCGAGCCCATGGCCTCCTGGAATCGATAGTAACTCTTGTTCTACCATCGAAGCTCCGATGACCAGCTCCCCGATTTGGTTGATCAATTCATCGAGTCTTTGCCTGTCGACTCGAACCGTCTCATTCTCAACGGCTTTGGTTGTCGGCGTAGTGGCGGCAGTTGATCGGATCGGCGATGCGTTTTTGGAGACATCTGGTTCGGACTCTTTTTCATTGGTTGTCCGTTGGCCATGGCTATTCCCGTTTTCGGTTGTGTGCTCCGCCGAAGGAGTCGGTTGCATGGTTGGAGCCGAGGCGGGGCTAGCCGCTATCGCCTCAATGCGATACGAGCTACCTTCGTCTAAAAACATGAAGACGTCTTCGAGTGATTGCGGGGCACAGTCGGTCGCGATATCGATCTCCCAAGACAGATAGCACTCCTCTGGGTGGATTTCGCTGAGGGAAGGTAGGTTTTTGGTATCGATGGCCGTTTTTTGGATAGTCCCTAACTCGGACAACTCGCGAATGAGTAGGAGTGGTTCTTGGCCAAAGCGAAAGAACTCAGGTGATGGTTTCAAATGCACACGAAAGAGTCCACCCGCTTTGGATTCGGTCACTGGACCGTGCGTCGGCATAGGTAGGCTATCGGCGACTGGAGTACCATTCACGCGGTGGAGTTCAGAAAATACCTGCTCGAGGTTGCCAGGCAGCGGAGCGCCATCTTTTGCATTAGCAATCAATCCGTCGATCACATCCACACTGGAAAGAAGTAATTCGACCAGCGGCGCGTTAGCCTCTAGGGCACCATCGCGCAACCGTTCCAAAAGGTTTTCGAGTACGTGTGTGAATCGCCCCACCTCATCCACGCCAAACGTCGTACTTGCACCCTTGATACTGTGAGCTGCCCTAAAAATCGTATTGAGCAGTTCGACGTCTCGAGGTGAACTCTCTAGTTGCAGCAGTGCAGCTTCCATGAGTTGGAGGTGTTCACCCGCCTCAACGTAGAAGGCTGCTCGAAATCGACTCATATCTATTTGCATGATTGCATTTCTACTGTCAAACGGGCATCGGATGGATTATCGAACAACCTTTTTCACTACTGCCATCAATTGGTCGGGATTGAATGGTTTGACCATCCAGCCTGTTGCTCCAGCAGCTTTCCCTTCTTGTTTTTTGCCTTCTTGCGATTCGGTGGTCAGTAGCAGGATCGGCGTGAATTTGAAGGCGGGTTTGGCTCGAAGTTCTTTCACCAGTGTTATGCCATCCATCTCGGGCATATTGAGATCCGTGATGACCAAGTCGACTGTTGCTGTAGCGCTTTTGGCTAATGCATCCACACCATTGACGCCTTCGATCGTTTCGAAGCCGGCGGCTTTCAAAGTAAACGTGACCATCTGCCTCATCGAAGTAGAATCGTCAACGACCAATGCGGTTTTTGCCATTTTCAATGATCTCCGAAAACGAAATTGCTTGAACTTGCTTTGCGATACAAAACGTCCACAGCGCAGTTATAAAGAAGCGTGTTGAGCCACATTCGCGTATCAAGTCGACACGTTGGTATAGGTATGGCTTAGATTGGGGATCTACTATTGTTTGCTTACGTCGTCGTTAAAAAAATCGTGGAGACCTGCGAGGTCAAACCACTTTGAAGCTTCAGATTCTTCTTCAAATAGGAAAACGAAAGGCTTTGTCGCCTCGCGTTTGGCAGCAACCAGGAGTTGCATGCAAGCGGTATCAATCGATTCAATTGCTGAACAATGGATCGTGATGGGAGATTCCTCTCGCAACAGATCACCGAGGAGTGTTTGGAGCTCCGATGCGGATCGAACGTCACACGTTCCTGACAAAGTGAGTTGCTTGGAATCTCCAAGCGCATTGGGGGTGAGAGAAATCACGCGACCCTCGATCTTTTGGTAAGTGCAAAAACGCTTCTTTCACATCTCGTTCATTCACGTGAGCAGGGGGCCTCGCTCTCACTGGAAACATGTGTTTTTTTCGGAGGTAAGTCCAGGAAAAATGGAGATAAGTTATCGATATTTTTTTGCAGGCTCTGTGCAAAAAGGAGGTCGATTTCGTGCGTATCTATGGGAATTTCAAGGCGAAACCAGCACGACGTTCCCTTCCGGAAAAACGGCAGGAAGCCCCAAGGAAATTGAAATGGATAGGCAAAGCTGTTGGATGCATTGGGGGGTAGATGTCCCCTCTTTCAATTGGTACTTGTAAGTCGCGGCAGATAGCCAGGACCCTTTAGGCCCAAAGATGTTCGACGAACCAACACACATCTATAAACAACGCATAAACAAATACTGCGACAATGAAAAGCACTCCACAAAGTACAAGTCGCAACTGGAGTTTCTCATCGAACGGCCCAAAAATTGATTCCCACACTGCGAAGACGATGTATCCGCCATTCATGGAAGGAATTGGTAATAAATTTAATGCACTGTTGGCAACAATCAAAAGCGCAGCGCAAGACACCCAAGCAAGTGTCGAAACAGTACCTACGTAGCCACAAGTTATAATCCATGCAATTGGTCCTCCCCAACCTTTCATCGCCCCATAAGTCGTGAAGCGAAGGCAGAACTCGCCGATCGTACTACGGATCAACGCGTGCTGCCCCGCAACAGTGGCCGGTTGTTTTGCGACAGTGAGCCCCGGGACGGCCGAAACTGCAATTACGTCGTCCCCTGGCACCTTGACGTTTACTTGTGGTCCGCCAAGACAAACAGACAATAAAAGAAGCCCAACCCCTAGGAGTAGCGTACAGGTTGGACCAACTAGAAGCACTACCACACGCCTCATTGGCGTCAGTTCATGGAATCCCTTAGGTGATGCTTCGGCAGTTAGAAAATGCTCTTCATGGCCTGACGTTTCATCCTTACTATTGTCAAGAAACTTTATGAATGCGGTTAAAGGCAATAAGCCGAATTGGAGTAGCGTATGTCCCCATCTGAATTTCAACGGCTTGAAGAAAATATTCGTGCCGATTTGGACAACCTCAGCTCTTGTACCCAATGCCTCGCAGACAAATTTTGGGACAATCGCGAAAATTGCCGCTTACAGGTGCATCATCAACAAAGTAAGGATGACGAATAGGATTACGGTCATTGAAACTCACTCACTTCTTGTGTCGATCGTCCATTGGAAAAGTATTGATACAGCTACTCTTAAACTCGCGTTTGACCCTGTGGCACTTCTAGGCAGGCTTCTGACAAGCCAATGACTTCCAGTTTTAGTGTTAAGGAACAACAAACCAAATCTAGTTATTCCATAATTGACCTTTTGACTTCCACCAGATTTCCGTTGATGCCGTACATTCGCCAAACAGTTGCAAGATTTCAAACACAGAGTCAAAGGTGAAGCACCAGTCGTATGAAAAGGAGTTGTTTCCCATTTGGAGGTTTTGTTCGAAGTTCCCTGCATTGGAAAGGTACTGCTCCACGGTCTGATCCAAAAACGGCAAAAGAGCACTACGATAATACGCCGATTCTTTCCCCACAGGGAAGGTGACCATTACGAGTTCTAGTTCCGACACTTTACCAATCATGAATTTGTCTTCCAGTATCATACTCGATGTCGGAAAGCGATATGCGAGAGTGTCTACTTCTGGTGGGGCAATCTGCCCCAAGGTTTATTGGATCAAGACACAGAACTCAAATATTTCCACACTAAATCTCCCAAACATTTGTCCAGTGAATTCACTTTCTGTCCATTCCCATGGGATAGGTGTCTTCACAAGTCGACTTCGCTTCGGCCACCCTCTCCGCCAATCGAACGACAAGGTAATGCCAAGGAAGTTGGAACTGGCTCTAGCCTCTTAATGCTGGGGTCGTCTGGGTCGGGAAAGACCGAGTACATGACGAAAACGCGTTCCAACAATATTGTCACAGCTAAAAGCCCCGAGGGAATTGAAATAGCGAGAGAATCTGGTCGGTAGAAAACGGGCGTAGATGTCCCCTCTTTCAATTGGTACTTGTAAGTCTGTATAATCTGCGGCCCGGAATTTCCGATGGATGGAAAAGAAGTTGTGTATGCAATGTTGCAAAACCTCTCCTATAGAAAAGTGGCACGCCCATGCTCGCTAAGCTCAAGACCTACTCACTGCTTGGTATCGAGGCTATGCCGGTCGATGTTGAAGTAGATCTATCTCCGGCAGCATTGCCCAAAACGGTTATCGTCGGTTTGCCTGAGCAAGCGGTCCGGGAGAGCATTCATCGCATTGAGCGTGCGTTGGTAAATGGTGGGTTCACCCGCCCCCATGATCGCGTCGTGATTAACTTGGCCCCTGCGGATTTACCGAAACAGGCTACCAGTTTCGATCTGCCCATTGCCATCGGGATGTTGGTGGGTTCCGGTCAGTTGAGCTCGGATTCCTTGGAGTCGTACGCCGCCGTGGGCGAGCTCTCGCTCGAAGGTCAGATGCGTAGCGTCAAGGGTGTGCTGTCGATAGCAATGGCGGCAGCCAAGCAAACAGGGATCAAAGGATTGCTGGTTCCTGCTGAGAACGCCCAGGAAGCGGCTGTTGTAGAAGGGCTCGAGATTATTCCGATTAGCTCGCTTGGTGAAGCAGTCGGCTATTTGTCTGGAGAACTCCAAATTGAACCGGTGCCTTCTCGTTTAAATGAAATCTTCGAAGCTTACTCCAAGTACGATGTCGATTTCAGCGACGTGCGTGGACAGGAGATGACCAAGCGAGCGCTTACCATCGCGGCCTCAGGTGCACACAATTTGTTAATGCTGGGTCCGCCTGGGTCGGGAAAAACCATGCTTGCTAAGCGTTTGCCCTCTATTTTGCCCACGCTTTCGGCGAGTGAATCGATTGAAACTACACGGATCTATTCCGCCTTGGGCCGGTTGCAAGCGGGGCAGCCACTCATGGTTCAGCGGCCGTTTCGTTCCCCCCACCCCACTATTTCCGACGCTGGTTTAGTGGGTGGTGGTAGTCCTCCTGCGCCGGGGGAGGTATCTCTTTCGAACAATGGAGTTCTCTTTTTAGACGAGCTTCCCGAGTTCAATCGCAA
>CAIXME010000995.1 GCA_903920425.1 uncultured Pirellula sp.
ACAATTCAGTATCAAATGACTCGGGCGCATTGAGAACCAGCAGGGTTGTGTGGTCTCCCAAATTCAGCTTTTGAAAAAGAGGCGTCATTGGCAACTCCGTGGTTGGCAATCAAGTTTAACGGTGGATCCGTGCTTGGGCCTAAATCTTACTGGCAACAACTCGTTAAGTCAGGTCCCCCAGTACTATCTTAACTCTCCTCTGTGACTCTGTGTCTCAGTGTGAGTCATCAAACCTGAACACCAAAGGTCACGATACTACACGTCGATCTCTTGCGCGTCCTCGGCTCGTTCCATGATGAATCGAAATCTCGCGGATGCATCACGCCCCATTAGGTCGTTCATGATCCTATCCGTTTCCAACTGATCATCGATTTCCACTTTGAGCAGTCGTCGAGAAGCAGGGTTCAGCGTTGTTTCCCAAAGATCCTTGGGCATCATTTCGCCAAGCCCTTTGAACCGGGTGATCTCAGCCTTGCCTCTTTTTCCGTGTGTTTCCAGGATGCGAACCCGGTCCACTTCATCTGCCGCCCAGTAGCGTTCCTTGCCAATGTCGATCCGGAACAATGGAGGCACGGAGATAAAGACACGCCCATCGTTGATCAGCGGCAACATGTGGCGATACAGAAACGTCAAGAGCAAGGTCGTGATGTGAGCACCGTCCGAATCCGCATCGGCCAAAAGAATAATGCGTTCATAGCGAATACGCGAAACATCTAATGACTTTCCAATGCCGCAACCCAATGCGGTCACCAGATCTTGTAACTCTTTGTTCTCGAGGACCTTTGATAGCGCGACCGATTCGGTATTGAGGACCTTTCCACGCAAAGGCAGAATCGCTTGAAAATTCCGATCGCGCCCTTGCTTGGCACTTCCACCCGCGGAGTCGCCTTCCACGATAAACAGCTCCGATTTGCCTCGCCCTGACGACAAACAATCGCTGAGCTTGCCCGGCAACATCGCTTTAGAGGTGCTCGTTTTTCGCGAAACGGATTCCGAGGCGGCGCGAGATGCAGCACGTGCTCTGGCTGACGCGATGATACGAGCCACGATCGCTTCTGCAACCGTGCGATTGCTATTGAGCCATTGCTCTAGTGCTGGCCGAATGGCGTTGTCGACCGTCGTTTGCACTTCAGGATTGTTCAAACGATCTTTCGTTTGCCCTTGAAATTGTGGATCCGCGATAAAGGTCGACAGGATGGCGACGAGTCCCTCGCGAATGTCTTCATGACCAATCTTGACCCCGCGTGGGATCAGATTGTGCGTCTCGAAAAAATTGCGAACCGCCTTGCCCAATCCAGCACGGAATCCATTTTCGTGAGTTCCCCCGTTCGCGTTCGGGATCCCATTGCAATAGGAGCGAACATGTTCGTCCGTCGACTCAGTCCATTGCAAAGCGATTTCGACACGTTCGTCACCTTCTTTGCGAACCGTAAACGGGGTGTCGTGGATGGATCGAGCGTTACGTTCGACGAGAACCTTTCCCAAGTAATCGACGATCCCCTGCTCATGGAAAAAAGTATCCTTCTTGCCGTTCAACTCGTCGGCAAAAGTGACACGCACGCCACGGTGCAGGTAACTCGTAATCTCCAACCTTTGCCGAATCGTATCGGCATCGAAATCGGTTTTTGGAAAGATCGTTGGGTCTGGGGTAAACGTAATCGTCGTGCCCGTACCACGCGCCGTGGACGCCGCCTTTTGAAGCTTTGATGTCGGTTTCCCTTGAGCAAACTCCATTTTGTACTGAGCGCCGTCGCGACGTACGATTGCCGTCAGCTCTTTGGAAAGGGCGTTGACCACCGAGGCACCCACACCGTGTAGCCCCCCCGAAGTCTTGTAGTTCTTTCCTTCGAATTTTCCGCCAGCGTGCAAAACCGTTAGTACGATCTCCAGCGCGCTTTTGCCCGTTTTGGCGTGTTTGTCGACAGGAATACCACGACCGTTGTCGAAGACGGTGACGGTTCGCCCATTCTTGTGCAACGTGACGATGATCTCGGTAGCATGGCCGTTCATGGCCTCATCGACGGAGTTGTCTAGGATTTCCCAGACCAAGTGATGCAACCCAGCGGTGCTCACTCCACCGATGTACATGGCAGGTCGTTTGCGAACCGGCTCAAGCCCCTCGAGGGCTACGATATCAGACGCGGTATAAGATGCGGATGCACTGCTCATGTTTCATTATCCCTCAAACGATTCAGGTGCTTTGATGGGCTCAGAAATGATCGTTGCGATTTTCCCATTCTTTTGAATTTCGACGCCGCGACCGCCGCGAGCTGTCACTCGGTATTTGGCTGTAGAAATTGTCTTTTGCGCTCCTCGGTTGGTCTCGACAACCAACAGATCGCGATCCGCTGTGGATGCTTTGAAGCCAAGCAGACGATCGGTCTTTGCAATCTTGATGAGCAACACACCCTTGCCTGCGCCAGACAGGTAATTGATTTCTACCGATGGGCAAACCATAGCTCGGCAATCCGCCGTGATGGCCAAGATGGTCTCGGAACCGTGGATCGAATCCACTCCAATCACCTCGTGCTCAGGAGCAACACGGGCGAATCGTCGACCGCTGCGAGTCGATGGCTCAACAAACTGTTGCAATCCAAATCGCATGGCATAACCGTTGCTCGTTGCTGCAAAGCCATGCACCTCAGGGCACAATTCCGGCTTCTTTAGATTCTCCGCGATGTTGCCGATGACGCGTGGATCAAGCGACATGACGGAAACGATCTTTTCACCGTCTTTCATCTTGAACAGCTTCTGCACAGGTTCGCCATAGCCCGTCGACGCGGGCGTATCGATAAACCGAGTGGTATAGCACACACCAAAGGACGAGAAGAATGCAAGTGTTGCTCGTGTTGAACCGGCGACACACGCCAGCACCGAATCTCCTTCGCGCAATCGGCTCTTTGCTGGATCCGCGATTTGCTTTTGGCGTTTCACCCATCCATCGCGAGTGACCAGCACGTGGCAGTCCTCTTCGATGATGAAGTCCTTTTCGTTGTACTCAGGCTCTTCGGCCAAGGTCACGATTTCGGTTCGGCGAGCCCCTTCTTTAGACTTAGCATATGTCCCAATGATCGCTTCGATCTCTTGCCGCACGATACTCCATCGCCCTGAGTTGTTGGTGTCGCCCGTGCTCTCTTTGAGCAATCGCTGAATCTCACGTGCGCGTTTCTGCTTGGCTTTGAGCTCTTCTTGGATCAAATTGATTTCCAATCGAGCCAAGCGATACAATTTGAGCTCAAGGATTGCGTCGGTTTGTTCCGCATCCAAGCCACCTTTCGCGGCTGGAAATCGAGCCATGATTTTTTCGGCTGCGTCCGCTTTGCCCTCGGATTTTCGGATGATGCGAATGATCTCATCGAGGGCATCAAAGATGATCATGAAGCCTTCGAGGATATGGATACGCCGAAGCAGCGCTTCCAATTCATGTTCAAGCCGTCTGGTGACTACTTCTAAACGGAATTGCAGGAAGAACCATAGTATCTCCTTTAGCCCCAGGCGATTCGGAGCTCCGACTTCAGGATTCTCGGTCGGGACCAAGCAAGTCATGTTGACCGCAAAATTGGTTTGCAGTGGCGTATGCTTGTAGAGGTAGGCGAGCACCTTGGCTTCGTCTGCATCCTTGCGCAACTGCAAGTCGATGCGAATATCCTCTGTCGAAACGTCCCGTACGTCCTCCAATAGTGGCATTTTGCCACTGACGACGATGTCCGCTATCCGTTCCACCAAAACGGACTTGTTCACACCGTAGGGAATCGCGGTAATGTGCAATAGCTTGCCAGTTTTTGCATCACCGCCAGACACGGTTGTGCCGCGAATCTTCAGCGTTCCTTGGCCTGTTCGGTAAATCTCACGCAGTTCTTCTTTGGAATTGATCAGCATCCCGCCGGTCGGAAAGTCGGGACCGGTGACGGCATCGTTCGCGACGAGTTGGTAGTCTTTAATCTCTGGGTCAGCGAGCAGTTTGAGCAACGCCCTGCACACTTCACCTAAATTGTGCGGCGGAATGTTCGTCGCCATCCCCACCGCGATTCCAGTGGCACCGTTGACAAGCAAATTCGGCACACGACTTGGCAAAACGACGGGCTCCAAACGGCTTCCATCGTAGTTGGCCTTGAAGTGCACGGTGCTGCTACTCAAGTCGGTCAATACTTCGCGCGATACAGCCGACATACGGCATTCGGTATATCGCATCGCGGCCGCATTGTCCCCGTCGATCGAACCAAAGTTACCGCTACCATCGACCAATGGCATGCGCAACGAAAACGACTGCGCCATACGAACGAGAGCATCGTAAATTGCAGAGTCACCGTGAGGGTGATAATTACCCATCACGTCACCGACCACCTTGGCACACTTGCGGTGTTTGGCGGTGAAATCGAGACCTTGCTGGTCCATCGTATAGAGAATTCGCCGCTGCACTGGCTTGAGACCATCGCGCACATCGGGCAAAGCACGACTGGTGATAACCGATAGCGAGTAGTTCAAATAACGGGCCTGAGCAGCATCGCGCAGCGACACTCCCGTTATTGCATTGACGTCATCCTCCAGCGGCAACTCTTGCTGGGCGGAACGTCGACGCCTCGGCTTTTGGTCTTCCGAACCATCTCCCTGTTCGGCTTCTTCGTTTCCTTGCGGTGTGCGGCGCTTGGCCATCCTGACAGTTCCTCCCTGCTTCTAGGCGATTACGACTCGGTGAGGCGAAAAAGTTAAACTATTACGAAATTTCGGTCTACGCGAAATTGGGGCATCTGGGCAATCTGCAGCGATTCGGGCTGGCGAGATTTGTCGTTCCGGACACGGTCTTGGAGACAGCAACTCGATTTTTTCGACAGATGCGAGAAAGAACGTGAGCGTAAACTGAGCGAGCAGGTCATGTAATTCGCTGGAGATGCCGGTTTCAACCTGCAGTACCTGGCGAATGACATGCTATTCAGCTTTTATTTTTCAACGCGACGAAACTCGCGGAAGTTATTCCCGGCCTGAAACTGCAACGAGAATTTGGGGGATCCAACCGGCAATACAGCGATCGTATTTTCTTGTTTTTCAACGTGCTCGAGCAACACGCGATGGACTAACCACAGTTTTTCCACGCGCTCGTCGTGGGAGGGCTCTGGCATTTCAAAATGCAGCCACAGCCATCCACGTTCTTGTTCCATACCAACCCAACGAGCGGTCGAGCGGACCTCGTTTTGTTTATCCAACTTTTGGACGGAAACGTCCGCTGAATCCTCCACCGGTTTCGACTCACTACGCAGTATGGCTTCGAGTTCCTTCGAATCCATCGCTTTGGGTGTCTTACGGAGAAAGAACTCTTTGTTGATGTAGCCCATCGCCAATTCAGCAAAATCCGAGTCGTCGATGCTAACTCGTTTCGAAGAAGGCGTAGCATCGTTCGTTGCAGACATCGCATTCTCCAAATCCTGAGGGTGCAGCCGCAACGATACTTCCCATACCTTACTCGCCCCATTCCACTGCATTTGTCCAACACACAAATGGAACGGGTGTGCATAAGCGGTATGCATCGATGCGAACGCAACAATGCATACCCAAATTAGCGAGTAGATGGCCGAGGGACGTTTCATCAGACGGGGATCGATTCCTTCTTCGCCTTCTTTTTCTTGCCATCCTTTTTGCGATCCTTTTTGTCCTTTGCTTTTTCAGCGTCGGACTTTTCGGAATCCGCTTTCTTCTCTACCGCTTGTGCCTCCGCAGCTACGCCGGCTTCTGCCTTTTTCGCAGGCTCCGATTCGGCTTTCGCGTTAGCAGCTGCTTTGTCAGCTTCTTCTTTGGCTGCCTTCTCTTTTTCCTTCGCAGCCTTTTGAGCCTTTTCTTCCTCTGCTTTCTTGGCCCGCTGCATTGGATTCTCTTCCGTGTTGCGACGCGACTGTTTGAAAAGCTGGAATCGAGTCGGTTCGATCACCGGCGGGAAGTAGTTATTGTCCCGGTTGACGTCTGCCGTTTCGCGATAAGGATCAAGTTCAATCGATTTGATGTCCTTTGGCGCAACGACTAGCGTATCGCACTGCGTGTTGTCGACTCGCCAAATCTCAGCCGGCAATCGCACTTCTTGTGTTGTGCCGTCCTCGAGGGTCGCTATCAAGATGACCGGCATCACGAGACCGCCCACGTTCTTGAACGAAATGCGATAATACTTGTCGGTGTTTTCAAGCATCGACTTTTCAGCATCGGACAACTCCGACTTGAACTTATCAAACGCCTTTCGTTGTTCCTCGGTCACTTCAGCTGGATCGTATTCGTTGTAAAAATCCTTAAGTTCTGGGAACTGATTGGCTCGCTTCTCCAACGCTTCATTGCGTTGATCCGACAGAGACTTGCGACGATCCTTCTTCTTTTGCTTCGCAAGTTTTGCGTTTTCATCTGGGGAATTGCGATCCACCTGGAACACTTCGACTTTATCGATTGCGATATCGCAGTGGTCCGTGGTGTAAAACCAACCTCTCCAGAACCAATCTAAATCAACTCCCGATGCATCTTCCATCGTGCGGAAGAAGTCAGCAGGCATTGGGCGTTTGAATTTCCAACGGCGAGCATACTCCTTGAAAGAAAAATCAAAGAGTTCGCGCCCAAGGATTGTTTCTCGAAGGATGTTCAATGCGGTCGCTGGCTTGCTATACGCGTTAGGCCCAAACTGCATGATCGATTCGCTATTGGTCATGATCGGCACCTGACTGGAGCTTTGCATGTACGGAACGATGAACTCTGGCTCGCCGCGTTGCGATGGGTATTCATCTTGCCATTCTTGTTCGGCCAAATACTGGAGGAAGGTATTGAGCCCCTCGTCCATCCAGGACCATTGGCGTTCATCACTATTCACAATCATTGGAAAGTAATTGTGGCCAACTTCGTGAATGATAACGCTGATCAATCCATACTTGGTAGCGGATGAGTAGGTACCGTCTTCCTTGGGTCTCGGACCGTTAAAGCAAATCATCGGGTACTCCATCCCTCCAATTGGCCCATTGACGCTGATCGCAATCGGGTACGGATAGTCAAACGTGTACCGGCTGTAGACGTTGAGAGTATGGATGATGGAGTGGGTGCTATACTTGCTCCACAACGGTTCGCCTTCGTTGGGATAGTAGCTCATTGCGACGACGCTATTTCCATTGACGTTGTGCCCTTGAGCGTCCCAAATGAACTTTCGGCTCGAAGCGAATGCAAAATCGCGAACATCCTCTGCGTGATAAACCCAAGTCTTTGTTCCTTCTGGCTTGTCTTTTTCGTTCTCCTTTGCTTCCTCGGGCGTAACGATAAAGACTGGTTTTTCCGCTGTCTTGGCCTTTGCAAAACGTTCTTGTTGCTCAGGCGTCAGCACTTCTGTCGCGTTCTGCAGAACGCCAGTTGCGGCAACAATGTGATCGGCAGGAGCCGTAATTCTCACGATATAGTCACCGAACTCGAGCGTGAACTCTCCTTGTCCTAGGTACTGTTTGTGCTGCCATCCATTTACATCGGTAAATGCAGCTAGTCGTGGAAACCACTGCGCGATTTCGTAGATGTAGTTCTTGTCCTTTTCAAAGAACTCATATCCAGCACGTCCACCTAAAAGCCTCGCATTATTGATGTTGTAATTCCAGCGAATCTTGAACGTGAATTCTTGTCCTGGTGCCAATGGCTCGCCAAGATCGATTCGCATCATCGTGTCTACGATGGTCTTGCTGAGTTCTTGTCCGCGATGATCGGTGACAGACTCAATGTTGAAACCACCTGGAAAGGTTTTTCGGAGCAGCATCGCTTCGAATTCCTGAGTGGACATGCGACTGCCCAGGCCTGGTCCACGGGATTGCCGTGTCTTGTTCGAGTTGCTATCCGGGCGGAAAATATTGGCATCCAATTGCAACCAAACGTATCGCAGCGTGTGTGGCGAATTGTTGTGGTAACGAATGGACTCGCTACCTTGAATCGATTGATTCTCATCATTCAAGGTGACGTCGATGTTGTAGTCGACCTTCTGTTGCCAGTAGTCTGGACCCGGCTCTCCAGCAGCGCTTCGATAACCATTGGCTGTCGGCAGAATCTCTTCTAGCTGACGAAACTTATCCTCTTGGCCATACTTTTTGTTGGGAAAGGGTTGAGCAATCGCAAAGGAACCGATTGAGCACACCGACAGCAAAAGAATTGCTAAACGCAGGCCATTTTGG
>CAIXME010000996.1 GCA_903920425.1 uncultured Pirellula sp.
AAAATGGGTCTTGAGCATTCCATCGACTTGGACTGCACGCGAGAAATCAAGCAGCAAGCGATTGTGGTAGTTGTCGGTTCCGATCTTGCATTCCCTGAATGCGATTCATCCAACATGCTCCAGCAGTTCTTGACCTGTTTTAAACGTTCCATTGGTAACTCGACATCGAGAGCATTGTGCTTTACGCCAGCTGTTTACGGTACTGTAGCCGAAATCCAATCAATCAAAGACTTCTCGTTCGCGCATCATACTTTACCCTGTCCATGTATTCCAATTCCACGTGGCGCTGATTTCATCGGACGTCACGTGAGTCAAGTGGAAGCAGACGTGTACTTGCCGCTTCCGGATGCGTTTCGAACCTTTCAACTACAACAGTCTATTCGTGCATTGCAGCGTGCCGGTGAGCCTGTGCTATTGCATGCACATACACCAGGGATTATTGGATACCACGTTCATCGCGAAGCCCAAAAGCGGAGGATGCGAGGCAAACCGATTCCGATGGTTGCGACGCATTGGACTAGCTATCAACCGTATGTCGAAACCCGAATCGTAGAAATAGTGAGTGCATTGAGCGAGAATAATACGCTAACACTTAATGAATTATTCATGCACGGAGGACTCTTTGACAGGTTGATACCGTTTCTACATGAGACACCTGAAATTGGAGCGGGGATCGAGCGGCTCATCAGCGAAGCCCGTGCAATGTTGCATCATTGGTATTCGGTCCCGAACGGAAGGGAATTCCGAGCAAGTCGTCGCTGGGGACGAGCTCTGTTATGGTTTGCGAATAATGCCAGTCGCTACTCGCATCATAGGCTGCAGGGCAGCATCGCGGCAGCCAACGCGATCAACGAAGTGGCTGAATTGGTATCCTCGATTGCAGGCGTTCCCTTGGTTGAGATACTGAAAAGACCATTCGATTCGAGGTCGATGTTGGATGGCGGAATCAAGGATATGTCTGGACAGCTCGTTCGAGGCTATCTCTCCCGATTCTACTTGGATTGCGATCGCGTTATGAATCTGGAGGGAGCGGTTGGTCGAGCGGACATATTGGCTCTCGGGGTGCCGCCACACAAAGTGGTTGATGTCGATTTCACGAACAGCATTAGCGAACAGCTCGTATTCGCATACAACGCGATCGTGAGCGACGCGACCAGCCGGATTACACCTAAGCGTACCAAACTAGCTGATTTCGAATGGGAGGAATCGCGTTCCATTCCTGAAAGGGCGTCTGCTCACCTTGCGATTTCGGATGTGCATCTCGGTGATGGCAGTGGCTCAGAGCGGGCGCTCGCAACGATGGCTCTCAGTCCGCACTGCAGTCGTCTCAAAATCGATTGCATAGAAATCGTTGGCGATTTGATTCAACGGGATGTTGCACCAGAAGTCTCATCGCGGCATCGCGATTCTTTTCTTTCCGCAATGCGGCTTTTGAGTAGTCGCATTGCAGGTTCTGATCGAGCTATTTTGAAATTGAAAGTAGAAATGGATCCTGCATTCGCGGGCAATGCAAAGCGAGTGGCAGAAATCAAAAAGGAGCTTCAGAGTTTCGCTATCAAGGTTGGTGCTCGTATTGAAATCGACGATTCGCTTCTTGGTATCCCTGATGACCCATCGGTGAGTTCTGTCCCTGTTTACATTGAACGAGGCAATCATGACGAAGGCGAGAATCTAGAAGATGTCGTGCCGGGCGCAACGGTCGCTTCGTCGATGATTCGCTTGGATAAGGGATCTGGGGTTTTGTTTTGTCACGGGAACATTTGGAACTTACCCGAAGTACCTGTTGCGCTGAAGCAAGCGTGCTCACTCCAAGAATTGTCCGATTCACTTACTGAGCCTCGACTGCGATCGTCATTGGAAACGGCTCAAGTCATCTATTCCATGACCAGTGCGCTTTGGCGAGCATGTGCAAAGCGAATCGATATTCGCAGTCTATGGAAGAATGATTTACAACCGAGTTTATCTCGATTCGTGCAATGGCAGCGTGACAGGAGTTCGCATGCGAATTCGTCACCTTCGGAATACTCGCAATTTTTGTCCGGCGTTATTAGTCCTGTGGACAACGCGACCGTTGCGTCTCAAACGGGGATTGTGGTCCGTGGGTTCGGGGAGTTTTGCTGGGCCGTTTGCGACGGTCATTCGCATCGCCCCTCGATTGAATTCGTCATGGCGACCAATCCTCGGACCGGAAATCAGTCTGGTACACTTTTGGTCAATTGCGGGAAATTCCATGGAAAGAACATCACCATGGTGATGTTGCGATTTCCAGAAGCGGTGATATTCGAGTGGGATGAACGCGATCAAACTTACTATGTGCTCATGCGCAAAAGGCTGACGGATGAAGAGATACGCATTGTCACCGATTGCAATGGAGAGGCTCCAAAATCACTAAACACTCCTAGCGAAGCCGTCGCGGCGTCCCCTACAGCACGCACGATACTTGAGATCTGTACGGAAGGGGGCGGTCACAAAGAGCGGCAGTTGGCGCTGTTGCCCCTATATGAGGAACATGGAACCGTCCATGTTGCGGCCAGCGGCGATCGCTCCCTGGCGTGGGCCCATGAGCATTGGCCGGGTCACAGGATGGTTTACGACGGTAAAGGGAGTGTCCGAAGCGTCTCCACGACCGCGTCGTATCTGCGTCGGCAGTATTCAATTGGGCGGAAAGCTAAAGAAGTATCCGCAACCCTGAGTCAATACACACACGCCGTTACGGACTTTGCGCCGGTATTGCCGCAAGCGATGCAGATAGCCAGAAAGGCGGGGTGCAAGGATCTACCAACGCTCTATCATGTATCGCATCACGCCGCCATGCATGGTCGATACACGGAGACACCTAAGCCTGTGCAATTGGATCGCGTGACCTATTGGGCTACGCAGCGTTACCTAGATTGCATTTCGGGAGACGTCAACATCGGCTTTCACTTTGAGCGGTATCATCCCGAGATCCTAACCCCTCCACTGGCACCCGAGATGCTGCGAACAACTCCGACATTCGATAGCAATGTGGTTTTGGTTTATCTCAATGGCGACCCCAGCTATCTCGCGGAACAGTGCGGGCAGATCGATCCGTTGGGCGAGCATGAATGGCACATCTATTCAGGACAGCAGCTGCAGATTCAGCAATCACGGTATGCGCATATATGGCTTTTTCCGCTCGGAGGTTCTTTCCGAGACAAGCTGCCACATGCCCGAGCGGTTTTGACGCTGAGTGGCTTTATGGGGCCGGCCGAACTCATTCATCTAGGGAAGCCGTTTGTTGCCATTCCAACGCCAGGCCATGGCGAGCACGCATTCAATGCAGCAGCTTTGCGAGAAATTTCGGAAATCGAGGTGGTGACGTCGATTTCCGATGAAACCGCACAGAAGCGAATAAGCGAATTTCTCGGGCAGGCAAAATCGGTCGCGGCACCACTCCAAAGGAAAGGCCGCATGGGCATCGTAGGGCCATTCGAAGATGTGCGATTCGAAGTCGTAAGTAGGATTTTTGGCTAAACCGAATTGAAAGTTGTAAGGAGGACCAAATCAACCCAGCAGCAAACCGTAGACGGGAACTTCGGGGCTTCAAGCCCGGTCTCCTGATAAAACCTCTAGCCTCGCACCTAGACAACCAGATGTGCTTTTCACGTCAAAATCGACAAGATCTCGTGCTCATTGGAAAACGAAGAGACGTTTCACGAATGGAATGGCGATGGGCTTCGGTGCAGCAGGTTGCTTTTTGCGTTGCTGGCATCCCTTCAGGATGCGTTGTATGTGCGGCTACGGGACCGGTGGTGTCGCTTCGCTCAACCACCGGCTACATGCTTTAATCCCTCCGGGATACGTCAGGGAGCCTAAATCCGCTACCTTCCCCTCGTGCTCGTGCTCGTGCTCGCGAGCGACGCTACAGATGGAGACTGTTGAGTAAACATAAAGACCGGAAGCCCCTCGCCATGCATCGTTTTTGCCTTGGGAAGAAGCAAAGTGGTTTCATTCGTGTCAACATAGAATCATCGTGCTAACGCGACCGGATATGAAAAGCGAAAATTAAATAGGATTGCCCTGATTGATTCCATTGCAAAGATGCGTTAATCTCCGCTTTAGTCTATTACACGTTCGTGAGAACCAAATATAAATGGTTCTCAATACCATCATGGAGTTTCATCATGTATCGAAAGAAGCTTTTTCTTTGTTTGTTTGCTTTTGTGACTGCCTTTGTTTGCTCGACGGCGGAAGCGGGACTATTTGATCGTCTTCGTTGTCGCCAAAAGAGTTCTTGTTCGCCTTGTCCGCCCGCCCCCTGCGACACCAATCCCTGCTACGCTCAATATGTTGAGAATGTCGGGAATTGCAATAAATTGAAAGACCCTTGCGAGCGTCGTGAGTGCCAGAAAATCATGGCTAGACTCTATTGCCATTGCCTTCAGGGTGTCACTGGCGAAGTGATTGCAGACCCTTGCCAAGTGTGCGATGCGACCGCACCAAAGAAAGATCCACCTACACCTGAATATTGCTTGCGAAGACATCAACAATGCGGCAGTACGCCAACTTGTGATATTGAATTTCAAGAATGCATGAAAATCGCCGTGCCAAACGAAGGCTTCAGTTACGCTGTACCGTGCAAATAGTCTGACGCAGCGTCGATGGAACGTAAATGAATAACAACGTGCGGTAGAGGGCGTTTCCTCTCTACTGCATCCCGGATTTTGTTGCTCCGCGAGCGACTCGAAAGCCCGTGAAATTGTTAAAGGCATCGTTGTTGTGGATGGAAATGGCGGTATTCCAAACGCTGGGCGTTAAGTCGATGGTGACTGTCGTGGCAATCTCATTGTTTTCCTTTAAAAAATACTCACCCGTGTTGCCTATTAAGCCTTGGAATCCCCAACCATCAGGCATGATATCCCAGGTTGGCTTTCGAAGACGGTTGTCGGGGCGATAGGTCCTCGCGTTCAAATCCTTCTTCGCGATATCTCTCCAGAACCTTGTGTAATCGCCTTGCATGCTCGCGTATCGATACTCGTCAAAACGAGGTAGACGAAATCCATTGGCATCCAGCCGAATCCATGCTTGCGGCAAGCTTGGTATCTTTTGCCAGTCACTAGTTGGTGGCATCTCTTCTTCTGAATTGGTTAGGAAGTAAACCGGCGACAGTTTCGATTTTTCGCTTAACCAATTGCAGAATGCTAAAATACTTCGTGGTCTCACCTGCCGTTGAGCTTGATTATCGACAGGCTCATCGCTTTCTTCGTGGTCCGCATTGTAGACTGGGGACTCATTCAGAAATGCACGGAAGAGTCTTTTATCAACCTCTTCTTGCGCAAGCCAAACATCATCTGCAACTTCGACGGAAACATGTTTTTTATTGCCCTTTCCGTCTCTCTCGTCAAATGCCATCGATCCAGTTGGGACGTGGATCATCACAAAAGGGTTGTTCTCCACAAAGGTTTCTAGTTTCCACGACGAGTTATCGGAAACCGTTTTTGGTAGTACCCGAACGTAGCGGATTCGCGAGATTACGAACTGAGCGTTCAAAGCCAGCGTGGCATTGGTGGATGCTAGGTTGTCTTGAAGAAACGATATGAGTGGTGAACTCTTTTCGACGGCGTCGGGGCTCGCAAGGCATGCAATACGCGCAGCCAAGGCAGCTGCAGACATGTTTTCCTTGTTATTTTGCCGGAACGCCTGTATCAATTCGTTAGCGCATCGAATTAAGGTTTCGTCCGAGGCTGCCGCTGCGACTGCAATGATACGATTGATATCGATAGTTGGGTCTAGCGCATCATCGATATGCGATAGAAGTCGATAATCGTTTTGCTTGATAAAGATCCAGTGCCACTCTCCTAAAATCGAAGGCTGTGGATCAA
>CAIXME010000997.1 GCA_903920425.1 uncultured Pirellula sp.
CAGCTAGTTCGACAGCTAACAGATAATCCGTGTAGAGTGCGCGGCCGAGTCCCGACGTCTTCTTTGGCACGACGCGTTCCGCTGCGGGCAACGTCGCAGCTCCTTCGGGTTTCGCTGCGAAAGATTCAGGCATGTCTGCCAAGCTGTACGGTCTAGTCAGGTCGACACGGATACCAGCAAACGCTTGATCTTCCGTAACGCACATCGTGATGGTTGCCAACAAAATGGCACTGATCGTGGCTGCAAGCCACGGATTGGTCATTTGGATATCGTAGTTTCTCAGATCCGTTTGCTGAGCGAACATCAACACGAACAAAAAGATGATGATTGTTGCCCCGGCGTACACAATCATGGTTGCCGCGGCGATGAACAATGCGGATTGCATAAAGAGGATGCCGCATGTCGAAAGCACTGCGGTTGCAAATCCTAGTGCCGCGTACACAGGTTCACGAGCGACGAGAAAACTGATGCCCCCACCAGTCGCAAGGGCACAAAAGGCCATCAACATGTACGATTCCAAGCTAACCGGAACGAATCCCAAAGCGATCCCGCAGGCCATGACCAGCGTGATCACTCCACCTGCCAACATCGACGAGGACTTCATTCCGTACTGGATCAACAGATACCCAACGGCGCCGAGAATGATCGGCAAGATCATCGACGTTCCCCAAGTACGCTCTACCAAACCGCTGATGACTTGCAGCTTGGTTGGATCGGGTAACGCTTCCGCGACCATCGCGGAATTGGGGAACCAATCCACCATGGAAGCAATCGAGTTTTGAAAAAAGCTAGTGTGCATTATTGTTGCTTTTAAAGGTGGGTTAACCGTGTCGACCGCGGCCTGGTGGTGGTGGACCTTGCTTTGCCGACGCTGCTTCTTCCGATGCGGGACCTAGAGCACCCCGATGCGTTCGAATAGGATCTTTGCCCGTCGTGCTTGTTTCATCAAATACGGACAACAGTTTTTCTTTATCAAAGACCATTTCGGCGCGAGTCATGCCTGTCAGATCGTAGATGCTCGTTAGCTCAATCGCATCCACAGGGCACGCTTCTTCGCACATCCCGCAGTAGATGCATCGCAACTCGTCGATGGTAAATGTCTCAGGAAACTTGTCCCGATCTTTCCAGTGCGGATCGTCCTTGGGTGCGGGGGCCGCAATGATCTCGATGCAGTTTGCAGGGCAAGCTGTTTGGCACATGTAACATGCCACGCACTTGACCCGTCCTGCTTCGTCTCGATTTAGTCGGTGAACGCCGCGATAGTTGGGAGGAATCTCCGGCTCAACGTCTGGATACTGGCGCGTTGTAGGCTTGCCCGAAAACGCATGCTTGAGAGCGGTTGCAACTCCGGATGCGATCGCAGGCAAATACATTGCCTCGACCCAACCGATCTTTGGCTCTTCGCCCCACTTTACTGTCTTTTGCTTCTTCGTGGTCATGCAGTCACCTTAGAGCTGTACACAGGAGCAGGTTCGCGACCCGCGGATCGTGGCCTGTTAATTGTCGATTGCAGGTTGCGGGCGCTGATCATGGCTCCGACAACAAGAAACAACGCCGTGAATGAGAGTAAATGCTTAGGTAAATCGAACGTCAAAACAACTGCGACGCATAGCAAGTTAACGATCCCCAGCGGAATCAAACCCTTCCAAGCCAATCCCATCAGCTGATCGAATCGGAATCGCGGCAAAGCCCATCGCAGCAACATAATGAACGCAACCACCATCGATACCTTGCTTACCAGAACAAAGGTACGAAGCAGCATTCCACCAAGGCTTGCGTCGACTGGCCCGGTCAATCCCGGAAAATGCCAACCGCCAAAGAACAACAGTGATGTCAAGAAACTGACTGTCACCACGTGCGTGTATTCCGCAAGGAAAAACAGCACGAACTTGATCCCGCCGTATTCGGTGTGGAAGCCGCCAACAAGTTCTTGCTCGCACTCTGGCAAGTCGAACGGCAGCCGGTTCGTTTCCGCCAACGCACTGGTAAAGAAAATGATCAGGGCCAAAGGTTGCCAGAACATATTCCAGTTCAGCATTGAGCCACCTTGTGCTGCAACGATTTGCTCAATGTTGAGCGATCCTGCCGCGGCGATAACGCCAATGATGGACAGGCCTAGTGGAATTTCATAGCTGATGAACTGAGCACACGAACGGATTGCACCGTACAGTGAATATTTGTTGTTGGACGCCCAACCACCCAAAATGATCCCGTACGCTGACAAGGAACTGATGGCGATCATCATCAAGATTCCGATGTCGATGCCCGGCGCTACGATATAGCGGAATCCTTCTTTGTATTCCGTGGGAACTGGTCCAAATGGCATGACGACCAATGCGAACATGGCTGTCATCAAGCTGAACGTCGGCGCCACAAAATACAGGAATGTGTACACGTGATCGGGGATCGTTTGCTCTTTCAGGAAAAGCTTGATACCGTCGGCGATGGCTTGAAAAAGTCCGAATGGGCCAACGCGATTAGGTCCAAGCCGATCTTGAATGTAGGCAGCGACTTTACGCTCGATGAAGGTGATGTACAAACCAAGTACAGGCACAACAGCGAGAATCACACCTATGGCCGCAAGCGTCGGCCATAGACTAGGCCAAATTTGCTGGAAGTATTCGATCATACGATTGGTTTAAGGTTAGTGGTGAACTGCGAGTTCGATTGTTAGTAATTCCGTTAGTCTCGTGGTAAGCACTCTGTTACGAATGCACTACTTCCTTCTTTGCCACTGCAACTCCAACTCCATGATCGCCGAGATCGCCCACTGCCAGAGCGGACAAACTTGGAACGTTCAATGCGATCTCTTTCCGCAGAGCGACTGCGTTGAACAGTCCTTTGCGCTCAGCCAGTTCCATCAAAATGCGCCCATCTGCACGAGCATCTCCTGGGCAACGAACCGCACCATGGGCTGCTTGAGCGAGCCCGGAATGGTTGACATACGTTCCATCACGTTCCGCAAAGGTTGCTGAAGGCAATAAAACGTCTGCTCTTTCACTGAGCGGGGACGGGAAGATATCCTGGACAATCAAAAGCGATGGTTTACCCACGGCACGATCGGTTGCCTCAGTCACCCAGCCTTGGCTACTGCCACCGACGAAATACCAAGCGGTCGAATCACCCTTGGACGCAACTTGCTCCAACGTTACGACTTCACCCTCGAAATGCTTGAGAATCGCTTCTACGCCAAGTCGATTAGGACACTTTTCAGCTCGAATCGTAAACTTCACTTTTTCCTGAGCTGGGGATTCACCCTTAGGTCCCTTTGGATACTTGTCGTCCTTGCCCACGACAGGAACTGGTCCCAGAGCAAGCCGAACTCGCTTGTCCAATCCCTTGAGGTAGCTCGCCAGCAGATACGCTTCTTCCAAAGTCATGAATGGGGACAAAACCCCGACGAAACCACGTGCGTCGGTTTTGATCGCCTCTTTGATTTTTGTACGCGTAACGGACAGTACTTCCAACCATGGATCTGCAAAATTAAGGTCGGATGTTCCGTTCGTCTTCGATTTCTGTGCATTCGTGTCGATGACGGCAGAGCTGTTAACCTTAGGAGTCTTTAAGCGTCGCTCGTCGTGAATGTATTTGAATCCGAACCGGCCTTCGTCGCACATGAAGTGCCCTTGAGCCAGTGGGTTTTCTCTTGGTCGCAATCGATACACTTTATCTTCGTTCTGGTCGACGTGGATGCTGCACCCAGTCGAGCACCCGGTGCAGACGCTACCAGCGTTCTTGAGCCACCACACTCGCTTTTTGTACAAGAAATCCTTGCTGCAGAGAGCCCCTACAGGACAAAGATCAACAACGTTCCCTGCCAGTTTGTTATTGCAAGGTTCCGAAGGGAAAACATCGATCTCTTCGTGGCTACCACGATTGACTACTTGCAGTTCAGCTGTACCGCTGATCTCGCGAGTAAAGCGAACGCATCGTGTGCACATCACACATCGATCCGTGAATAGAGCGATTTGCTCACCGATGTGGTACTTGTCAACGCGTTGCAGCTTTGGCTCATCCAACCTGCTTTGTGCCTTGCCGTACTTGTAGGTGTAGTCCTGCAAGTAGCACTCACCAGCTTGATCGCAGATAGAGCAATCCAATGGGTGGTTCAGTAGCAACAATTCCAGCGTCATCTGCTGTGTCGTTTTGACTTTCGCAGAATCGGTGCGGATAACGGTCCCTTCTTTTACAGGGGTTTGGCAGCCAGGAACCAATTTGGGTCCCATGACGACGGTCCCGTCTGGCTTCTTTTCGCCTACCTCTACCAAACACATACGGCAGGAAGCGACCACGGAAAGTGATTCGTGCCAGCAATAATGTGGGATCTCAACGCCAGCCTTACGAGCCGCTAGGATACAGTTGTCCTTTGCGTCCGCTTCGACTTCAATATCGTTAACGATTACCTTTGCCACTTGTGTCGTTCCAGATTGTTTGGTTGGATTAATGTGCCCCGGCCAACGCTTTGCTTTCGCTGCGTCGTCCGCTCTTAATGTATTCTTCGAACTCGCCTCGGAATTTGTTGATGGCCGTCTTCATAGGCCATGCTGCTCCATCCGCAAGTCCGCAGATCGTCGTACCAGGAATAGTCCCGATCGACGACGAAATTTCCAAAAGCAAATCGATATCGCTAAGCTTGCCTCGGCCATCGCGGATACGCTCTAGGATCTTGGTCGACCACGCGGTTCCTTCGCGGCAAGGAGTGCATTGACCGCACGATTCGTGTGCAAAGAATCGGCAGGCGTTGTACAGCACATCCACCATGCTGGTGTGATCATCGATGACGATCACGGCGGCGGTTCCGAGTCCCAAGCAACCGACTCGCCCTGGCCCAGCAAAATCAAGCGGGGTGTCGAGCTCTTTCTCGCTCATAAAGCCCATGCTGATTCCACCTGGAACAACCGCTTTGGCTTTGCGACCTTTCCAAACTCCTCCAGCATGTTTGTCAATCAATTCTCGGGCCGTAATGCCCATCGGCAATTCGACCAACCCTGGCTTCTCAACGTGACCACTGATGCAATACAACTTGGGTCCGTAGGAGCCGGCATCGCGAGGGTTGTTGGGATCTTTGGGAATGCCCATCGACATAAACCACTCAGGTCCGTGGTTCAGGATGTGTGGTATGCAAGCCATGGTTTCGACGTTGTTCACGACTGTTGGACGTCGGAACGCACCTTCGATCGCAGGAAACGGAGGCTTGATACGCGGCCAAGCACGCTTGCCTTCCAAGCTTTCGATCAAGCCTGTTTCTTCACCACAGATGTAGGCGCATGCACCCCGGTGCAGGTGGATGTCCAAGCTGTATCCTGAGCCGAGAATGTTTTTCCCGAGCAGGTTGTTCGCGTACATTTCGTCGATCGCATCCTTCAGAACGCGATAGCAACGACCATATTCGTATCGAAGATAGAAATAAGCAGTTGTTGCACGTGTTGCGAAGCTGCTGATCACAATGCCTTCGAGCACTTGGTGTGGGTCTTCTTCGATCAAAACGCGGTTGTTGAACGTACCTGGTTCGCTCTCATCGCCATTGATGCAAAGGTAGATTGGACCTTGGACGTCTTTAGGCAAGAATGTCCACTTGAGCCCGGTTGGAAAACCTGCTCCTCCGCGACCTCGCAATCCGGATGCCTTCACCACATCGATGACTTCGGTGTCCTTCATTGCCAGCGCTTTGGCTAACGCTTGATAGCCACCGTCGGCTTTGTACGTATCCAGCTTGTGACTGTTCGGCTTGCCACGTCGTCCGAGCAAGACCGGCTTGAACTCTGAACCGCTCATGAATTTCCTCTAACTTGTTTCTCGACATCGTCAGCAGTCACACGCAGCGTCAACTCATCATTGACGAGCATGCAGGGGGCTCCATCACAGGCACCAAGGCATTCCGCTAGTTCCAGGGTCACTTCACCGTCAGCAGTGGTTTGACCAGGCTGAATTCCCCACCGCGAGCAAAGCTCTGCCAACAGCTCTTCGCCGCCACGCAGCATGCATGGCAAGGAGCGGCAAATCCAGACACGCTTTTTCCCAAGCGGATCTTCTTCGGTCCGGAAAAAACCATAGAACGAAAGCGTGTCGTTGATTTGGGCGGGCGATAGCTCGAGGATGTCCGCGATTTCCGAAATAGCCTTGCGACTGACGCAGCCTGTTTCTTCTTGGACTACGTGCAAAGCGGGCAATGTGACGGCCTGTTTGCTGGGGTAACGACCGAGGTGGTCTTCGATTACCTTTTTGGCATTGGGACTTAATTCGCTCATCGATCCAACTCCGCTGCGATAATATTGATGCTTCCCAAGACTGCGACGACATCGCTCAGCATGCAGCCGCGAATCATCTTTGAGAACAAGGAAAAATGGAGCAACGAGGGTGGACGTGTCCTAGCTCGGTAAGCCCGGAAAGACCCATCCCCAACAATGTAGTAACCAAGTTCCCCGTTTGGTGATTCTGTTGCAGCATAAACCGAATCCAGCGGAGCTTGCATTTGACGGTTTGGCATCACGCTCTCGAAGTGATGGATGAGTCCCTCGATGCTGCGATAGACTTCTCGCTTGTCCGGGATGGTTTCTTTGCCCGTACCGGAAGCAAAGATCGGTCCAGCGGGCAGATTCTCAATCGCTTGCTGAATAATCTTGACGCTCTCGAGCATCTCCATCATCCGGACTTGGAATCGGGCGTAGCAGTCACCACCTTGGCTGGCGCAAATGTCGAAATCAAAGTCTTCGTAGGCCAAGTAAGGCTCGTCGCGACGCAAATCGCGAGCTACTCCACTCGCACGTGCAACAGGACCTGTAGCACCGCCCGCGATGGCTTCTTCTCGGCTCAGTACGCCGACGTCTCGCGTCCGCTCAACAAAGATACGGTTCTTCATGACGAGACCTTCGAAGTCTCGATACGCTTTAGGGAACTTGCGAATGAAGGCACGGACCATCTCGACCCAATCGTCGGTCACGTCGTAGAGCAAACCGCCGACACGTGTGTACGATGTGTGGAAACGCTGCCCCGAAGCTCGCTCGCAAATCTCGTAAATGTACTCGCGCTCGTTAAACGCATACATGAATGCGGTTGCGCCGCCCAAGTCCAGCACGCATGTTCCAAGGCAAAGCAAGTGATCATGCAGCCGCATCAGTTCGGCAAAGATCGTGCGGATGTATTTGCAACGTGGGGTGAGTTCTATCCCAAGCAATTTCTCGACTGCATGATGCCAAGCGATTTCGTTCGCCATCGGCGAAATGTAATTCATGCGGTCAACGATAGTGACGTACTGATTGAAATCGAGCACTTCACCCAATTTTTCAAATCCACTATGCAAGAACCCAATATCGGGCTCCGCATCGATGACCATTTCTCCATCCAGCTGGAGAACCAGACGCAGCGTCGTGTGAGTCGCTGGGTGCTGTGGACCGAAGTTCAATGTCCACAATCCCTCGCGCTTGCTCGCATCGAGATCGGAACTTTCGAGCAGTTCTAATGGCATAACAACCCTCGTTTAGCTTTCCGCTCGTGTAATAACTGGGAAATTGTGGCGTTCACCACGACCTTTGATCGGATAATCTTTTCGGAGCGGGAACGACTGAAACTCCTGCGGCAAAAGCAATCGCTTGAAGTTGGGATGCCCTTCAAAAACAATCCCATACATGTCGTACACTTCTCGCTCTAACCAATCCGCCCCAGACCATACCGATGTGGCCGATGGAACCGTGAGATCCGGCTCGTTCAAATAAGTACGGGCAATCAACCGTTGACCCGACTCAACGTTCAGCAAGACATAAACCAGCTCAAAACGATCCGTCGCTTTCGGGAATTCGAGCAGATCAACGGCCGTTAAGTCAGTCAATTGATCGAAACCCGCAGCCTTGAAGGCGTTCAAACATCGAAGCAGTTCCGATGCGGGGAAATCAACGCGATCTTGCTCACGAAAGGCAGACCAAGCCAACGTTACGCCGCCAAGCGTTTCCGCAAGCTTTGCCTTTACCTCCGCTAGAGCACCCGAACTGGATGAATTCTCGTTTGACATAGTTATTAGTGCACCGGATCGTACTTAGGATCATCCAACTTGAATCCATTGCGCTCGCGAATACGAATCAGTTCGTCTTCGTCAAAGCGATTTGGCCCTTCAGGGAGAATACGCAATTTGAATTCGCGAGCATTGACTGTCCCGCCCTTTTGAATCTTCTCTTGAAGATCCAAAATCGAACGAATCAACTGCTCTGGACGTGGAGGGCAACCGGGGACATACACATCCACTGGGATAAACCGGTCGACCCCTTGTACTACCGCGTAAGTGTCGAACACGCCCCCCGTGCACGCACAGGCACCCATCGAAATGCACCACTTTGGCTCAGGCATCTGCAACCAAATCCGTTGCAGCACTGGCAACATTTTCATTACCACTCGGCCTGCAACGATCATCAAATCGCACTGCCGTGGCGAAAATCGCATCACCTCGGAACCGAAACGAGACAAGTCATGCTTGCTCGCCGCAGTACTCATCAATTCAATCCCGCAACATGCAGTCGCGAACGGCATGGGCCACAAGCTATTCGCACGCCCCCAGGATGCTGCCGCATCGAGCGTCGTCAAAAATACATTGTCGCCAAGCTGCTTGTTTATTTGCGTCGCCAATCAAAGACTCCTTTGCGATAAGCAACCAAATAGGCAACGCCCAAGGTCGCAATCAGTACGAGCAAGACCGCCAAAACCGCTGCGCGAAAATCTTGTGGCACCCCGTCAGGAGCCAGCAAAGAAACCGCCCACGGATAGACAAAGAGCAACTCGATGTCGAACACCAAAAACAGTATGGCAATCAAGTAAAATTTAACGTCGAACGGCTTACGAGCATCTCCAACCGGGTCCATCCCGGACTCATAAGGCATATCCTTAATCCGCGTCGGCCGCTTGGGCGCAACAATATGCGGGAGGATGAGAGAAACGGCTGCGAAGCCGATAACAGCGACGAGATAAATCAGAATTGGTAAGTAATTTGCCACGGCCGAATCCTACGGACAAGCGACTTTGTGAAAAGTTTCACAAACTAATTCCAGTATTGTAGAAAGCAGCGACCTTTTGTCATCGGCACTTTGAAAAGATTTTTTGCGGATCGCATGGCCTTCAAGTGGAAACGCCGGCAGAACTGACTTTTCAAAACAGCAAAGGCTATTAATCGGACGCAAAACGCACTCAAAGGCTATGCACTTTGCATTGTCTGTTTTGGTTGCTCTGCAAAATTATTGACAACTATCGATCTTACATGCAGCAGGCTGTTCTTTGCGCCTTCGCGTCTTTGCGCGAAAACGGATTTTCGAGGCTGTTGATGGTGAACAAGAAGTGATTGCTCTCGCGTCAGATTGGATGTCCGGTGCGAAATGGTTCGCGCTAAGACGCAAAGACGCAAAGGAAAACCCAAATGCGTGTCAGGTTCCTCGGCACTTTGGCTGTTTAGCCTCTAGTTTGCCTGCCGGGCACCATGAGACTAAAAGGCATGCGTTGTGGTTTTGACTTCCGAGTTCAATACAACTACCTGACGGCCAGCTGGCTGCCGAATGATGCAAACCTTATCCGTGGGGCTGCTGACTGGGATGCCCGTCTTGATCGAAGGCTCGAACGTGCCGAACCAACTCCTCGACATCCACATGGATATTGGATTCATCGCGCCCCGCGTCGACAGCCTTGCCGAAGTAGTTGAGATAGCGAAGGCCGCGATGGTGCGAAATAAAATAG
>CAIXME010000998.1 GCA_903920425.1 uncultured Pirellula sp.
TCGGTGAATCGGCCTTCGATCAAACCTTCGCCGCGAATCGGCGAGTTCAAGCTTGGGGCCGATTTGACGTAACCGTCGAGCAAAATAGCCATACGGCGCTTGAAATCGCTGGTGGGGCTTGGTTGGTTTGCACCGGTCAAGCCGAGCATCTTTTGTGCTCCACCAACCGACATTTTGAAGTGCACTTCGTAACCGCCGTTTTTGGAAATTTCCTTTCCGGCTCGGGTCAAGTCGCTACCGTTGACTTCGGTGTAAGGAACACCGGCTCGTTCTAGGGCGAGCAGGACGTCTACCTTTTCAATCTTTTGGCTTGCAAGCCATCGTTCGAAATCGTTTGGCTTGGTTGCCATCGGAGGGGTCAAAAGACGACCTGTGATCGCATTTCGAATGACGTCGCCCGGTTGGTATCCCGTGACTTGTCCATCATTTCCTCGTCCTAGCAATCGCCAGAGACCAGCCACGCGAGGTGCGCCTGTGGCTTTGTCCGTCAGCATGATGTCACGCTTTAGGCGTATATTTTGGTTCTCGTCGTTCGCCTGTGCGGTTGCTTGCGCGATGATGTCTGGGTGGTCGTTTGCATTGGCCACAATTCGGAATTGCAGAATACCGGCTTCGGTAATGATGCGTTTGATGTTGGCTCGTTCTGCGTCATCCACTGCGGGGATGATGATTTCGATTTGGTCATCGCCGATGGGGCGAATGATGTATTCTTTGGTTCCCGACGGATTGAGTCGATCGGAGAGTGGAACCAAGAAATCCTTGGCCACGACCTTCGCACCGGGGGCCATGGTGGAGCGATCGATTTCGTAGATAAAGCTCGTGCCACCGACGATATCAGGACCGTATTTCAGTTTTAAGTTAGGGTCCGTTCCGAAGATCCACATACCCAACAAGAACAACGTTGTCAGCAGGGAGAGGAACATCCAAAAGAACGAGCTGACGTGCGTTGGCATCCGCAACTTGCCAGCAAAGAACCTGCTCAGCAGAAACGGAATTAGGATGGCTCCCAAGAAAATGCCCAGGTTTATCAGTCCGCCCTTCACATCTGTGACCGTGGTGGCATCACCGCCACCGAGGGTAGGACCGGCTGCGAAAACTTGTTGCAAGAAAATTCCAAACATCTGCGATATAGTCCGTACGTTGGATTGAGGGAAGCTTTTGGCTTCTCTTTCAAAAGGTAGTGTTTAGTTGGTGTCTATTGGCTTTGAATCGAGCGAATGGCAATTCGATCGACAGTCAATTTTGCGTTGGAGTTTTCGTCAACCCGAAGGGTGATGGTACCCGCTTCGTTGTTGATGTTGGCGACGATGCCGTGAATCCCGGAGGATGTTACGACACGATCATTCTTCTTGAGATTCTTTAGTCGTTCGATCTGTGCTTTCTCATCCTTGCGTCCAGCCTTGGGGGCCCAGAACAGCATATAGATGTAAAAGCACACTACAAAAATCAGCAAGTAATTCAGTGGGTTGGCGAAAAACTCCTCAAAAAAACCTTTGGATTTCTTTGCGTTTCCGCCAGCGGGGGTGTTTTCACGCGTTTCAACCAGTTTCAATCCCGACGATTCGCTCGTCGAGTCAGCCGGTTCGGCAGCTCGGAGGCCTGGGCCGGAAAGCTCAGTTTGCTGCTCGTTTGCAACATTTTCTTGGCCATATACTGGAATTGCTGCAATAAAATGCAGGCAAACCAAGGTCAAAATAAATGTTGCAAGTCTTCCCATAAGGGTGGAGCTGACTCTCGTCAGGATTTTCGCCTGTAGTTGATACGGAAAACCAAGCAGTGTACGGCCACCTAAAAAAGGTCACAAGTCCAGACTTTCCCTACAACTAAACAAGTCGACCACTTGCTCCCGACCATTTGCCAGTCACAATTCAGTCTGAACGGCCTGCACACCGGTCACACTTCCGTCATAGAGATCGGTAGATTGGACCCGCCGGACGTCACCGCTCGATTTCGTTTCAGGACTTTCGGATTGAATCAATCCTTTGACCTGGAACCACCCGCCGGCGCAGTCGCGTGAATGTCTCTCCCATTCGCCCTGTTTTTGATCCCAGCCCGTATCTTCTAAAATCACAAAAGCATTCTTTGACAGGAAAAAGTACCAAAATGAGCTTACGACTTGGCGGATTCGGAGTTCGGACCCTTGCGTTCGGAATGCTTCTATCAGGCTGCGGGTTCCATGCGGCGTACGCAGCAGATTCGCCAACGGAACCAAGCGTTGAGAATGCTGCCCAAGGTCGCTTGCTCGCCGATATCAAATATTTGTCTTCGGACGAATTGCAAGGTCGGGCTGCCGAAACGCCAGGCTTGCGGATGGGTGCCGAATTTATTGCCAAGCGATGGCAAGAGTTGGGGCTCAAGACAGATTTATTCGACGGAAAACCATTCCAAGAGTTTTCGTTAGAGGGTACCCCCGCACTCGGAGAGCCATCCCTCAACACACTCGTGATCACCAACGCTAAAGGTGAAAAGTCCGAGCTCAAACTAGGCGAGAACTTTCAGCCGCAATTTATCGGCAAAAATGGTGCTTTCTCTGGGGGCCTAGTGTTCGCTGGCTACGGTATCACCGCTAAGCAGGATGATCTGACCTACGATGATTTCGACGGAGTGGATGTCAAAGGCAAAGTAGTTGTCGTGGTCCGCAAGGAACCGCAGCAGAACGACCCTAAGAGCCCGTTCGATGGTACCGCTCCGAGCCAATACGCCGTCTTCACCGCCAAACAAATCAACGCAGCCAAGCATGGCGTTGCTGCCATGATCATGGTCAATGACTCGGCAACCGACAAAGAGAATCCAGATACGGTCTTGCCGGTCACCGGGTCAGGTACCGCTTTGACCAAGGACCAGATTCCAACGCTTTATGTTCAACGTTCTCAAGTTGCTGCTTGGATCGCAGCTGCAGGCAAATCGTTGGACGAAATCGAGAGTCAAATCGATGTCGATCTCAAGCCACGATCGTTTGAGCTTCCAGGCTGGTCCGCGTCGGGTAATGTCGACGTTGCCAACAAGAAAATACCGTCCATGAACGTCGTCGGGTTGTTGCCCGGCCAAGGTGCACTGCAAAACGAGTACGTCGTGATCGGTGCTCACTTTGATCACGTTGGCATGGGCGGTCCTGGTTCCTTGGCCCCCGGCACGATCGCAGTTCATAACGGCGCTGACGACAACGCGTCGGGAACGGTGGCGTTGCTCGAGTCTGCCCGACGACTCACCGAATTAGCCAAAGGTGATGGACCAGATAAACCACGCAGGAACCTCGTCTTCATCGCCTTCTCCGGCGAGGAACGCGGGCTTCTCGGTAGCGATTACTACGTAAAGCACCCTCGATTCGAGCTTGAGAATACAGTTGCCATGCTCAACCTCGATATGGTTGGCCGCCTGACCAACGAAGAACTCACGATCTATGGAACCGGTACCGCCACGGAATTCGACGCGGCGATCACCAAGGTAAACGAAAAGCTAGCATTCAAGTTAGAAAAAAGTCCTGAAGGGATGGGACCGAGCGATCACCAGTCCTTTTTCCAGAAGAACATTCCTGTTTTGCATTTTTTCACCGGCTTGCATGACGATTACCATCGCCCCAGCGACGATTTCGACAAAATCAACTTAAACGGAATAGACCGCATAACCGATATGGTGACAGTGTTGGCTCAGCAGATCGTCGTCGATCCGAGCAAACCAACGTTTGTCAAAGTTGCGGGGCGAGCTAACCCTCGAGCCAAGCCACGAGAAACGGGTCCCAAGCGAATTCGCTTAGGGGTTCGCCTAAACATGGAATCGGATGGAGTCATTGTCGAACGTGTGATGCCTAGCGGAATCGCTAAGAAAGCTGGCATTCTCCCGGGAGACAAGATCTTGAAGATCAACGCAGATGAAACAACGAGTCGCGCAGAATTAGACAGGCTGCTCCAGACATTTAAAGTTGGAGATAAGGTAGTAGTCTTAGTTTTGCGTGGCGAAGAAAAAATTGAAGTAAACGTCGAACTTGCAGAATAGAACTGCCAGATCGCTCTTTACGCAGGATTAACGAATCGTCAGAATCGCGAGTGAACCTGGGTGGCGACATACCACGTCGGTAACACTCGCGTGACATCAAGGCAAACATGGATTGTTTGTCACGACCGTTGAGAAACGAATCGACTGCCCACAAATCACTTAGCAAGGAGTGCTGACAAGTGCATTTTCGACTATCTATCGCGACCATCGCCCTTATGGGCCTCTGCGCTGCACCATCCGTATTTGGACAGGCCCCGCAATCGCAACCACAACAGAACCAAGCGGCTGCTCAGCCTGGCGCACCGAAGGCAGGTCCGTCGAGCGTTGCCATCGTCGATGTTGGGTACATTCTCAAAAAGCATCCGACCATGAACGCCAACATGGAAGCGATCAAAGCTGAGATGACCAAGGCACAGGAAGAGATCGAAACACGACGCAAGTCGCTTTTGTCCGAGTCCGACATGGTTGGAAAGAATTTCAATGCGGACAGCGACGATTTCAAGAAGAAGCAAGAAGCGTTGATTAGCGCTGAGAGCAAGTTGCGTGTGGATTTCATGGGCAAGGAGAAGGAATTTGCTGAGAAGCAAGCAGGAGTGATCTACAACTCCTATCAGCAGATCAACAATGCGATCGCTTTGGTTGCCAATCACTATCATTATGACTTGGTGATTCGCTATAGCCGCGAACAAAACGAGATGGATCCAAAGAAGCCAAACACAGTGAACTTCGGTATCCAACGCGATGTGCTCTTCTACAACCCACAAATTGATGTGACCGATTTGGTCCTCAATGTTTTGAACAGCCAAGTTGGTACACAGCCAACCGCCGCGCCGGCCACACCAGGTGCTAACCGAGTAAACAACGCTGCTGTACCTGGCAATCGCAAGTAACAACCGCAACTTCTTGCATGTCCGTTTGTTAATTGAGCGGCATGCAAACACGGCATCACTTTACCACCAACTTTACGGACACGAAACGGATTTCGGCGTCACGCATGCAACAGATTCGATTTCAGCAAACGATTCAGCACGTAGCCCATGTGAGCGGTCGCGGATATTGGTCCGGGCAAACGATCACGCTTACATTTCTACCTGCGCAGCCAAATGCTGGGATCCTGTTTCGGCGTGTTGACCTTCCAGGTCGACCCGAGATTCAGGCGGTTGCAACCAACCGTCGCGATACAAACCTCCGTACTACGTTGGTGGGAACAGATGCTCATGTCGAAATGATTGAGCATGTGATGTCGGCGCTCTACGCGATGGATATCGACAACTGTATCGTCGAATGCGATGCTGCAGAGATGCCTGGTATGGATGGTAGTTCTCACGCATTTGTTGTCGCGTTGGAACAAGCAGGCGTCAGCCGACAACCAGCCGCAACTCAAGTCGTCACGCTTCGTTCACCCATACGCGTGGGTGATGACAAGCAGTGGATCATGGCTGTCCCGTCGCAAGATGTTGGATTGACATTCCAGTACCAACTGGATTACGGATCGAACAACCCGATTCCAGCGTCGACTACTACCTTCTTGCTCGATCGGGATTCCTACAGCGAACACATCTCGCCAGCCCGAACGTTTTTGACGGAGGGCGAAGCTCGTGCTCTCCAGTCACAAGGGGTTGCATCCCACGTAACCTACCGCGATTTGCTCGTCTTTGGTCCTACCGGACCGATCGACAACGCTCTTCGTTACGAGGACGAATGTTCTCGGCACAAACTATTGGATTTGATCGGCGATATCTCGCTTTGCGGACTTCGCGTTCAAGGAAAAATCATTGCGCATCGTAGCGGCCACATCCTCAATGGCAGAATGGCCGAAGCGATTCGGAATTTGAAACACTCTCAACAACCATTGGAACATGAGTTTCATGCTGTGCCTCGCAAATTTGCTGCATGACAATGAACTCCAAGATTCACTTTATTAAATTGACACGACTGGGAACCATTGTATGCCAACCATAATCGCCCATACAGCAGTGGTCGATCCGCGAGCTGAACTCGACGAAGATGTACGCATTGGTCATCACTGTGTCATTGGCGCTAATGTGAAAATCGGACGCGGTACACGACTCGAAAACAGCGTCACGCTGACAGGTCATACAACTATCGGTCGCGATAATCGATTCTTTCCTGGATGCGTTATCGGTGGTGAGCCACAGGACTTGTCGTACCAAGGTTCGCCAACTCAGGTCATCATCGGGGATGCAAACGTCTTTCGCGAATGCGTCACCGTCAATCGCGGCACTGAAAAGGACGAAGGGATCACGTCCATTGCGAACAACTGCTATTTCATGGCGAACTCTCACGTCGCTCACGATTGCGTTGTTGAAGACCGTGTGATCATGGCCAACACCGTAATGCTCGGCGGACATGTTCGCGTTCAACACGATGCAACCCTGAGCGGTGGTGTCGCTGTTCACCACTTTGCATCGATCGGCTGCTACAGCTTTGTAAGTGGATTGTCCCGGGTTCTACAGGACGTTCCACCATTCATGCTCGCAGAAGGATTTCCTGCACGCCCTCGCTGTGTGAATGTCGTTGCACTTAAGCGTAAAAACTTTTCGGTCGCCGCTATCCGCGCGATCGGTGAAGCTCACAAACTGCTGTATCGCTCCAAGGTTGGCGTAAAGCACGCTCGCGAAATTCTACAAGGTGGCGGCGTATTGCTCCCTGAACTAGAAACCTTGTTTGCCTTTATCGATGAATCCACTCTCGGTCGACATGGCCGAGGACGCGATCGTCGAGCCAGTTCTTCCTCGTCTGCTGCTGCATAACCCGAGTTCGCTCTGCGGGGTGAGGTCTAGAACCATCGCCCGAGCAGCTCCATTTCAACGCAAAGGAATCGTACCATGACATCGAACTCGTCCCTTCCACGACTCGGCGTCATCGGTGGTGGTCATCTCGGCCGCATTCACGCCAAACTCGCAGCCATTAATCCTCTCTGTTCCTTTGTCGGTGTTGCAGATCCATCGGCTGATGCTCGTGCTCTGATCGCTTCGCAACTCAATCTGCCTGCGGTTGAAAACTACCAGTCGTGGGAAGGTCATGTGGATGCCGTCATTGTGGCTGCACCGACGTTTCTGCATCACCAAATCGGCTCGTGGTGTCTAAACCGGGGCATCCATGTGTTCATGGAAAAGCCCATCGCTTCCACCTTGGAAGAAGCCAGTCAACTCGCGCACCTCGCAAGATCCAACGATCTTTGCTTGCAAATAGGGCATGTGGAGCGATTTAATCCCGCGTGGCGGTTGGCTTGTCATGAAACCGCCAGCGAATCGATTCGCTATATCGAAGCGGCTCGAGAGGGAACTTACACTGGACGCAGCACCGATATCGGAATTGTGATGGATCTCATGATCCACGACATCGATCTAGTGCTCAGCGCTGTGAACTCGCCCATCGAAGATGTACACGCGTATGGATGGAATGTTCTCGGTGAACACGAAGACTTTGCTACCGCATGCGTCACGTTCAAAGACGGCACCATCGCCCAGCTAAGAGCGTCTCGCGTTTCCGCATCCCCTCGGCGATGCATGCAAATCTACACCGATGAAAGTCTAACGGAAGTTGACTTTGGCACTGGATCGGTCGTACGAACACGAGCGTTCCCCGATGTGGCCGACGGTTCTCGCCAAGCAGATAAGCTCCCTCCGGAGCTTCGGGCCAAGGTCAAGGATTCGCTTTACGTCGACTGGCTCTCCAAGCAGGAAATGAAAGCCGAAGCCGCGAACGCAATCGAAAGCGAACACAACGAATTCCTTCAGGCTGTTCGCTTCCGTACGCCCATCACCGTGAACGGTACTCACGGTTGCCAAGCATTAGCACTGGCAACTCGCGTCTTGGAACAAATTGCTATTAACAAACCAAGTCGGGCAATCATTCCGGCCGCTTTCCGTTTCGGTCAGCCCAAGGCTGCTTAGCCAACGGCAGCAGCCTACACCAAGGTTTACCACGGTATTCACCAATAACCAGACCGGTGACGGTCAAGGTTTGCTGGTGCCAGGGTTGTTCCCGCCGCCGTAGCCTGATGATCCTCCTCCTGCGCCAGGGCCAGAGAGTGAACCTCCTGAGCTGGCTGGAGGCATTCCGCTGTTGTAGCGCTGTTGGCTATTGGACTCGTACTGTTTGGAACGCATGGCTTTCCGGTTCTCGATCCATTTGGATGCATCGAGATTTTTTGCTTGGATCTTGTTGTCGTTGCAGGACATGTTCAGTTCCGATGCTCCAAGAAGAGCGAACTGTTTGCCCAGGTAGTCTGCATTGAGTTCGAGCATCTTCTTCGCTTCGTCAATGCTGCCACGATCGCGAAGTTCTGTCGCAACGCGGTTTCGCTCATTCGCAATCTGGAGCACGCAGGACGCTGCGACCGCCTTGTTCACTTCTTTTTCTGCCAACTCTGCATCGTTCGTGAATTTAACAGCGACGGTGCTGTTCAGCTTGTCCAAGGTTTCCGTCAGCATGTTGGTGTACTGTACCGCGACGCTTGCTACAGGCATTTGAGTACCAGCGTCCGACTTGGGGATCTCTACCTCCAAGACAAAATACCGTTCTTGTTCGCTGTACAATTGGCCAAGGTCTATTGCGACGAGTTGCCCAACGATTTCCGCTGGATAGCCGAGTACTTTGACCGGACGGATTCCCTCGGCTAACGTTGCTCTGATCTCGATTTTTTGAGCGACAACGCTCACGACATCATTGAGTTCGTCTTGAAAGAATTTCGCTAAGTACTCTGGGCTCTCTACGAACACGTGATTGCCGCTACTTGCCTGTGCTAGTCCACTCATCAGGTCTTCGTTGTAGTCGAGCCCCAAGCCCATTGTGGTTACGCTGATTCCCTCTTTGATAAGTGAACGTCCCAGCTCGCTCAACTCCGAAGGTGTTTGTGGCCCTACGTTGGCTTGCCCGTCGGACAGGAGGATGACTCGATTCACACGCTTGGGATCCAGGAATTTGCGAACCTCCGCTGCACCCTTGGATACCCCCGCGAAAAGAGCCGTACCGCCAGAGGCTTGGATGGATTGGATCTTGGACACGATTTCGATTCGGTCGGACGCCTTGGTAGCCGGAACGACCACGTTCACCGAGTTGTCGTAGGTGATGACCGATACAATGTCGTTGTCGACCAATCGGTTCACGGCTTGGATCGCAGCGTCGCGAGCATGCTGGATCTTGGGGCCATTCATCGATCCCGATTTATCGATCACGATTGAAATGTTCGCCGGCATGCGTTCCTTGGTGGACGGCAGTTTGAATCCCGTCAATGCGATGCGCAGGTGATTCTCACGGCTGGGTGGATCCTGCGCCAACATACTCGGCTTGGCTAACGCCACGTCAAGCTTTAACTGTTCGGCGGAAACGGAAGACACGTTGGCCAACCACATCGCGCCAATCAAGCCGATCCACATTCTGAATTGCATGATACATTCCTTTACTGATAGAGCCTAATGCAGACAACGACTGCCGCATATGTCTCTATTGAACCCGCACGCACCCAACGGGTGATCAGAAAGGCGCAAGGGACATGTAAAAGGGTTGTAAAATAACAGCGTCGTGGACGCAGTGTATCAGCAGGATTCCAATGCGCGTTCAATAAACGGAATGAAGAAATCCATTTCCGGAACATCGAGCCAAGGATCTTTCCCTTTTTCGATCCAACTCGCTAGTTGGATGGCGTTTCGGCTGTAACGATTGGATTCAAACACCGATTTCTCTGCCTCCGACATCAACCCGCCTTCATAGTAGAAGACGGATCGCGGGCGGCTTTCTCCAGCCCGAGTGAATTTGGAGGTCGCAAACTTAGGAATCACAGTAGAAACGTATCGCTGCGCATCATGATGCAATCGAATCGTTTCTCCGCACTCCTCGCCAAAGTGATTTACCAACCAATCGTAGGTCCCCGTCTCATGCAGAGAGTCCGCCGACCATGCCCCGGCTTGCAATGAACCGCAGGCCAAAATCTGACAAGGGTGGAAGAGCAAAGCCGATACAACCAAAGCCAGCTGCGAATTCTCAGCGACAGCTCGCGATGCTAACTGGCGCGAGTGAACAAAAATACTGGAGACCGCGGGATCCCAATGACTATCGCCTGAAAGGAGCAGGTCAAATAACTCAGACGTTGTCGAACCAACTGTTCTCGACCCTAAATAGGACCGTTCCTTGATCGCAATCATCAGTCTATTCCTTTTACCATGAGAGGTCTTTGCTAGCTTATAGCAACTACGACCATGCTAACTTGGAACTGTGATGGAATGATGAGGAATAGGTTAGTTGAGTGTGAATCTGGCCTGTTCCAAAACGATGTTAGTCTTCAGAAAAATCGCCCTCGAATCCCATCTCGGTAACGCTACTGATCCTGCCGGCCAAAACGCCGTATTGGTTAAAGATAAAGAAGCAAACAAAGGGTGAGAGCAAGCCGAGTATTACGTCTCCCACTGAGTCTTTTTGAATGGCTGCGAAGATGAGGGACCAGATCGCAAAAAAGGCTAGTCCGGACTGCATATACATCGCACCCCACGCGTCGCTAAATTGCCGAATCGATTTAAAGACACCCTTTGAATAGGGCTCAAAAATCGAACCATTATCGATCATGCAGAGCAGCAATATGGGGGCGACGCCCCAGATCCCGATCAACGTAAATCCAGTCATGATCATGGGGTGAGCGCCAAGCACATTGGTGAGGGCGCCAATCATTCCGCCGGGAATACTGCCGATCATGATCGTCGCTAGAACCATAGCGCATTCGCCGATCGATTCGCCGATCCGCAGGAAGGGCCATTCGGTAACTTTCGGGGAGCGGTTTGCAGCCATCGTCAATATGGACAGCCCGCACATGCATGTCGCTCCGTAGATGGGGATGCAAAATACGAGAAATAGTCCAATGCTAACCAAGATAGCTGGCGTACCCTCCAAGCCCATCATTCCTGGAGCGGCAGATATGGCGAAGTACCAGGCTGCGGAGGCAACTCCGATTCCGACCGCCGCAACGATGACCATGGGGTCCCGTAAAAATCCAAATATCAAGCTGATCCAACGTTTCGAATCGAACGA
>CAIXME010000999.1 GCA_903920425.1 uncultured Pirellula sp.
GAACTACTTGGACCCAACCATCCGTTTGTACTCGGTTTGCTTCGGCACGAATCACCATGGATTAGAGAGTTTGCGTTAGGTGGATTTGTTTCCCTCAGTTGGACAAACCATGACTATACCGCCATTTTGTCACCGCTTCTTGTCGACGAGAGCGATGCTGTCGCTGCTCGTGCTGTTGCGATTTTCCGTAACTTGGAACGATGGTACAAATCAGTGGCCGCGGGCGCGTTGTCTGCCGACATGGTTCAGATTGCATCGGAGCGATTGAAGACAACGACTGGGAGTAGGGAATTGCGATTGGAATGCTTCGCCTTCGTCGCATTGCTAACAGAGAGTTGGACAGAACTAACGCGTGTCTTCCTTTCCATTCCTGCGAACGAACGGCAGGTAATGGTGAATCTGGAATGCTTTGCCGCGTCAGCCATAGATCATATTCTGCGGGTTGAGCCCTCACTGCGACCATTGCTGAAGGATGCTGTTTTCGAAAAATTCAAGTCCGGCGAGGTTGGCAAACGGTACTATGCAGTCAGCGAGGTTTGCCTTTTTTCGCCCGATGCCGACGCCTTTGAGATGGCCCTTTCCGAAGTGCGTGTTCGCACACACTGTGTCAGCGATTTGCTTTGCTTCGTTCAGCATTCGCCGTCGTTCATGCCCGCCTTAGTCGAAGCTGCATTAGAACAGCCAAAAGAGTCGCAGGAGGATTCCGTTGGTTTTAGGGATTTGATTGGTTGTAACCCAGAGGCGTTTGCGCAAGCTATCGCTGCCGTTCCCGCAACGAGTGAACTACGACTGAACAAGCTAGATAAAATTCTGAGCTGCTTATCGTCGCGCCAGGATGGTGAAATGCTGATGAGGGCACTTCGGGAGAACTTGACTCGCCTTGCTTCCAAAGTCAAGAAACCAAAGCCGAGGAGAAGGAAATCAAAAGAAGCTGCCCCCGCTGAACAGCCAAACACAAAGAAACCGACTTGTTTCAATCCATGGACTGGTACCATTTTGGAGTCGTGGCGATTGCAGTCGGTGCGGGACGCAATACACCAATTTTGGAGAGAACCTTCAACTGGTTTGAATGCCGTTGCGAGTGCTTTGGAGAATACTGGCTGCGACTGCTCCTACTTGCTCGAGCACTTGCGCAGTGATCGCCCTCATCGAAAGGGTTGTTGGGTCAATGCCCTATTGAGGCAACTGGCGATGAGTTCATCGATAGAGAAATCCTGGCCCAAGAAAGACTCCCCATGGTGCTGGCACAACGCTCAAGATCAGATCGATTTTTCACTTGTGACTGATGAAAACGGAGAAATTGGTAACATTCCAATCCTCAGTGGCAGCTGGAATGCCGCGCGGCTCAAGTTGGCTGCCGACCTAGGGGGGCCCTTTGGGCTTTTCTTGATCAACGCCACCGCCGACGCAATGATGGGCGTTTCTCATTTCACAAACATGGTCGCACTTGGAATCGTGCACACTGGACGGAGGAAATTAAAAGGGTTTGAAACGCTGACGCACCTACCGCACCTGAACCGGCTCGAGTTGCGTGGTGCAGGCATAACGGATTTGACAGTAGATGAGCTGTCTGGACTTAGCCAATTACGTTACCTGGGCTTCTTGAATTCGCAAGTGGGTGACGCGGGGTTGGAGTCGATTCGTCAGCTGAATGGACTCGAGGCCCTTAATCTACCGTCATGCATTGGGTTGTCCGATCGAGGGCTTCCAACGATTGCCAGAATGAGCAATCTCCGAATCTTGA
>CAIXME010001000.1 GCA_903920425.1 uncultured Pirellula sp.
GTCCTACTTGCCGACGACCAACGATGGCTCCTTTGAAGCCACATTCACCTCGACGCTTTCAGCTTCTGAAACGAGTAGCTCGAATGAGTCCGATGAAGCAAGCGTCCAACCAACCGTAGTTCTTAATACTACAGAGCAAAACACCGCAACAACTGCGTCGACGACATACGCGACGAGCACGTTGCTGAACGAAGCGACCCCACAACTATCGGAACTGCCAGCGGCTGAAACCGAACTTGCGGCAAACCTGGTCGACGACGGAACCTTTGCGAGTGCCCCCAACCCGCCGATGATTCCAGGCTACCGTCTCTATTTGCCTGGTGACACGATCGGAAACTGGACCGTGGAAAGTGGTGTCATCGACCTAAACGGCGCCGACTATGTCGCTTCGCCTGCTGGTGGACGTACGATTGATTTAAACGGATTCGAAGACACCGCAGCGATCTACCAACGCATCGCCACGGAGCCTGGCAAAGAGTACCAAGTCACTTACTCGGTTACCGGCAATTGGCTAGAAGGAAAGCAATTCAACGGATTGAATGTCTCCGCAGCGGGCGAGTCAGACACCGTCGTTCTGAAAATGGCCGAGAACACTAACCCCTTGGCTCGCAATTGGGAGACCAGGACCTTTCAATTCATCGCGATCGACTCCACTACGGAATTGAGGTTCGAGTCGATTGGCAACGGGGCATTGCGACCAGCCTTGTTCGGCGATGTGCATGTCGGTGAGATGACGGACTCGGTGGCGTATACGCTCGCTAGCGATTCGACATTGCGCTACAACGGGCTGACGGGCGAGTATTTCCAGCAACGGCAAGGCGAGCTGGATTCTCTGTTACTACTTGAGGCGCTCAGTACGACGGAAAAACTGAGTGCGGATGATGTTGCGCTGAGTGGGGCGTTTGTTGCTCAAGTGGATGAAATGCTGGGGCTGGATTCGAGCACGAGCACGAGCACGAGCACGAGCACGAATATCGAATCGAGTACGAGTACGAGTACCGGCCTTCGGCCTGAGTACGAGTACGAAATAGACTCTTTGCTCCCCTCGCCCCTGATAAGGGGAGAGGGGCTGGGGGTGAGGGGCGACGCGAGCACAGACCTCAGCGTTGTCTTCGTAGACCCGCGTGTTGATGATGTTGAATCCTTGCTAACAGGCCTTGGCCTGAACAATGCAATCGTCTTTACGATCGACGCAGGCTCCGACGGGCTATCACAGATAACCCAAGACCTCGCCCAATTCGCGGACGACTCCATTGCAACGATCCATGTACTTTCGCACGGCGGTGCAGGAGCCATTCAGCTTGGAAACCTTGAACTCAATGGCAACGCCATAGGCGACTACGCCAACATGCTTGCGAGCTGGCAATCGGCCCTGACCGACAACGCCGATATCCTGTTCTACGGTTGCGAGATTGCTAAAACAAACGCTGGTCAAGATTTATTGACTCAAGTTAGCATTTACACCGGAGCGGACGTTGCAGGATCAACGGACGTTACCGGTAATGCAACGTTGGGCGGTGACTGGGAACTCGAGTACCAAACCGGCACCATCGAAGCCCGCATCGAAATGAACTTCGAAGCGATCGATCAGTATATGCACACGATGGTAACCGGTACCGCCAATGCGGACTTCATCGTTGGCACGACGGCCGTGGATAATCACAGCGGTTTAGCTGGTAATGACTTGATTCTGGGCGGAGCGAACCTTGCCGCCGATGGTCAGTTCTTGAACGGAACTGCTAGCGGTGCCGCCACTCTGTACAGTTCTGGGCAATCGTTTGGCGGATGGACGGTAACCCAGGGCAGTATCGAATTGATAAACACGTATGGTTACGCTTCGCCAACCGGTGGACGAGGCGTTGAGTTGGATGGTAATGCTCCTGGTGCGATATCTCAAACACTGACCACAGCAGTAGGAAACACCTATTCCGTTCGATTCCTGCTCTCGACGAATAGCCCAGGTGCAGCAAGCACCAAGGCGGTCGAATTGTCGGTCGGCGGTGTAGCAACGGACTATTCGGTAACGACCACTGCAGCTAGTACCACATCCTCGCCGGAATGGTATGAAAGAACCTACACCTTCGTAGCGACGTCCACTTCGACTACGCTGCAATTTCGAAGCTTGTCAACCTCTGGCAACATGGGAGCAATCTTAGCTGACGTTTCCATCGCCGATCTCACCGCCAACAGCGGCAACGACACGCTATCCGGTGGTGCCAACAACGACACCATCATGGGCTCGGGTGGTAACGATACGATCGACGCCGGCAGTGAAAACGATTTGATCTTTGCCAGTGGTGGCTCAGACACGATCGATGGTGGAACGGGAACGGACGTTGTCGTCTTCACCGGAGCACGTTCTGATTATTCAGTGACCGTATCAGGTGCAACGACAACGGTCACCGACAACAGAACCGGTTCTCCCAACGGAGTCGAGGCAATTACGAATGTCGAAACATTCCGATTTACTGATGGTGATTTGACCGCCACCGAAGTGGCTTTAAGACCCGCAATCTTTGAGAACTTTGACAATGGTGATTTGACGGGCTGGACTGGTGGAGCGATTGTCACCAGCAACGCTGACTTTGGACCTTTCATCACATCGGCAACGGCCTTCAATAACCCAGGAATCAGTGCTCCATCGCTCGGTATTCATGGCGTACAAGACGTCTATAAGACGTTTAGCCTATCGGGGAATCAAACATCCGTAACGATTGGTTTTACCTTCAATCGAATCGATAGCTGGGACACCCATGCGTTCCGCGTGTGGGCCAATGACACGCTCGTTTCAAGCGACAGTTTTGTCGCCAACGCTGCATCCGACTACAGCAACAGCACTCCCGATTTGGCAGCCGGAACCGGTCTTGGATTCTCTGGTTGGGACGAAGTTACTCACACTTTCGTCCTGACCGTCAACACAACTGCGACGACTTTGAAGTTAGGCTTTGGTTCGGACCTTGATCAAAACTGGGCAGACGAAGCATGGGGCGTCGACAACATCCTCATTCGCGA
>CAIXME010001001.1 GCA_903920425.1 uncultured Pirellula sp.
CAGGTGAGCCCCAAGCAGGTGAGCCCCAAGCAGGTGAGCCCCAAGCAGGTGAGCCCCAAGCAGGTGAGCCCCAAGCAGGTGAGCCCCGAGGCGAACCAGGCAGCAGGCGGCCTGGAGGGATCGAACGCATGGCTGGGGCAGCCAATGGAGCAGGTCGGGGTAATCGAGCTCCGTTGACGGGCGATGAGTATTCGCAATGGATGGATTCGCTGCGGGACGTGGAAGAGTTAGTCAACGATCCTGAGCTGCGTGCAGAAGCGGCTCGCATTCGAGAGGCAGCAAGATCGATGCGAGTGGAATACAAACGGCACGCCAAAGAGCCACAGTGGGCGTTAGTTCGGAAACTGATTGCGAACCCGTTGGATCGGTTGAAGGAAAAAATACAGGAAGACTTGTTTCGATTGTCGGCGGAAAAGAATGCCTTGGTACCAGTCGACAGAGATCCGGTTCCTGGCGTGTACCAAAAACAACTTGACCGCTACTACGAAAATTTGGGCTCAGGACTGGAGCGTGGGAATCCCGCACCATGATTCGTTTCGAACTGCTTATCACCTTCGGTCAGACATTCGACTATTCCCAGATCGTGTTTGCGCATCCTGAATGGGTGAGCGCATCGATCGTTTTTGCGGTCTTGCTGTTGGCAACTACCTTGTTGACTTACCGTTCAAGTAAATTGCCACTGTGGTTACGAGGTGTGTCGTTGCTATGCCGCGCGATCGGGATCGGTTTGCTTTTGGTGTGTTTGCTGGAACCGATGGCCAAGATCGATCGCCCGAAATCGCAGGCAAATGTTTTTGCCATTGTGGTTGATCGCAGTAAGAGCCTTGACATCGTTTTAAAGGAGAGAGCCAAGCAAGACGACAACCGTTTCGAGAAGATTTTAGGTAATGATTCGGAATGGCAACGAAAGTTGGCGGATGATTTTCGGGTTCGGCGATATACGTTGGATTCCGGTTTGGAGCCTATCGATACCTTGGAAGGGACCTTGTTCACAGGTTCTGAATCAGCGATCTACCATTCACTGCATTCGCTTGGCGAACGGTTTAAAGGTAGGCCGCTTGCTGGTGTGTTTTTGTTGTCGGATGGTCAAGCGACGGATCGACGAACCGACCAGTCATTGTCCGAACTTGGTTTTCCAATCTATCCGGTGAGCGTTGGAAGTGTGGCGAATGAGAAAGATATTCGCATTGTATCCCTAACTACCCGACAATCTGATTTTGAAACAGCCCCGGTAACCATCCTGGCCCAATGCACACAAAAAGGGTACAGCGGCCAATCAGCGATGATCGATCTCGTCGACTCGGCCGGTAAAGTCATTCAAACGCAAACGCTGAAGTGGAAAGGAAACTCAGAACCGGTCAACGCGGAGTTTCGATTTCGACCGGAACAATCTGGAGTTCAAGGGTACAAGGTTGTAATTCGTAACGATTCTGCGACAGGCTCATCAGCTGCGGCATCGGTGGAAAGTTCGGTTTCGGTCGCTGGTTCAGAAGAGTTAACGCTGGCCAATAATAGCCGCTATCAAGTTGTTGATCGAGGTCGAGGCCCATATCGGATACTCTACGTATCAGGTCGGCCCAATTGGGAATACAAGTTCCTCAAGAGATCACTGGAAGAAGACGACGAGATCCAATTGACGACTTTGATACGCATCGCTCGCAAAGAAATGAAGTTCAGCTTTCGCGATTCCAAAGTGGATTCTTCTAATCCTCTTTTCTCAGGTTTTGAAGACATTATTGCGGAAGAAAAGGAACAATATGATGAACCGGTGTTCGCAAGGCTCGGCCTGACCAATGCGTCCGAACTCAAACGTGGTTTTCCTAAGGATGCCTCCGAGTTATTCGAATATAGTGCAGTCATCATCGATGACTTGGAGCATGATTTCTTCTCACCCAATCAGAATTCGCTTCTACGGCAGTTTGTTACCGCTCGTGGTGGAGGATTGCTGATGTTGGGTGGACAAGAATCGATGCGAGGACGCGATTTTCAAGATTCCGCCTTCGCTCAACTATTGCCGTTCTATTGCGACGATGGACTTTCAGAAAAACCCAACACAGACGGTGGTTTATTTGATTCCCAAACGACACCAACATATCGTTTCCAGTTAACGCGAGAAGGATGGCTTCAACCGTTTCTGCGGATGGCCGATAGTGAAGCTGCGGAAAAGGCGAGGCTCGATGGAATGCCCCTTTTCGAGGTGTTGAATCGGGCAAAAGGTGTTAAGCCGGGAGCCTCGGTTTTAGCGGAAGTAAAAGGAGCGGGCGATGAGCTTATTCCGATTTTGGCAACGCAACGATTCGGCAAAGGGCGTACGGCGGCGTTGATGTTGGGGGATATGTGGCGTTGGGGGATGCGTCATCAGGGATCCGACCCAGCTCCGTTGTTTCAAGCGTGGCGACAAATGATTCGCTGGCTTATTTCGGACGTTCCTAAACCTATTCAAATGAAGCTAGATGATACGTCATCGTTACAACGAATCACCAAGATTCAAATAGATGTAAAAGGACCCGACTTTAAAACAATTGAGAACGCAAAGGTTTCGGTTACCACTCGCAGTCCCTCCGGCGTTGAAACTCAATCCGTTGCCGATTCGTCTAGCGAAATAGCTGGACGTTATGAAATCAGTTTAGTGCTGGATGAGGAAGGCGTGTATTCCGCATCGGCTGTTGCCCAATCTGCTGATGGCTCTCCGATCGGGAGTTCGCAAATGGGATGGGTTCACGAACCATCCATTCGTGAGCTTCAAGAAATCGGCGAGAACACTAACGCTTTAGAATCGATCGCAAAGGAAACGGGTGGACAAGTCATTGACTTGAACGATTTGGATTCCTTTGTGGATGCACTACCAACCAAGAATGTGCCTATTACGGAAACGAAAATGTTTCCGCTGTGGCATCAAGGCTGGATCCTGATACTGGCACTCGGTTGTATCTGTTTGGAATGGGGAGTGAGACGTCGATATGGACTTTCGTAAGTACCGAATCAGGTTGTTTTTGAGTGTTTTCATGGTCGCCGTTGGGAGCCTATTGGAGACGCAATTGTTTGCCGACGAAGCTATCGGTCGCTCCGTTCTCGTTGTTATTGGAACCCCGGGTGAAGCAGATTATGAGGCGGTTTTTCGCGAGTCCGCCGAGCGATGGCGTGTTGCATGTTCGGCAAATGGTAGCGAGTTTCAACTCATTGACGGCACGCAAGAGATCACCGTACAAAAGGACGCTGTCGACGCGAAGCCTCTCGATGACAAACAACGCATCTTGAACTGGGCTTCTGAAAAGAAGCTTCCGGAAAAGTGGCTGATTTTGATTGGGCATGGAACGAGCGATCGCGATGCGACCAAGTTCAATTTGCGAGGGGCCGATATCTCGGGGGATGAGCTAGCGTCAGCAATGAAGAACGACTCCGATTGCCGTTGGCTGATCGCCAACTGCGGTTCCAGCAGTGCCCCATTTATTAACAAACTCTCCGGGCCAAATCGAGTGATTGTGACCGGGACGAAAAGCGGCTCCGAGGAGAACTTCGCCAGATTCGGAGAGTATTTCGCTCAGTCGATCTCCGATCCTGAATGCGACTTGGATCATGATTTCAGCGTATCGATTTTGGAAGCATTTTTATCTGCATCAACGAGAGTCGCTGATTTTTACTCTCGCGAAATTCGTTTGGCTACGGAGCAATCTTTGCTCGATGATAATGGGGATAGCAAAGGTACTCCTGCTTCGTTTTACCGAGGGGCTCGTCCAGTAAAGCAAGCTGCGGATGGACAAATGCATGACGGGCTATTGGCGTCCAAAATGATCGTTTCTGTTGCCGGCAAGGATGTCGGTTTATCAGCGGAACTACTGCGAGAATTGGAACCGGTAGAACTGGAGATCGAACGATTGCGTAGCAAGAAAAAGGATATGGATGAAGCTGAATACTACCGTCAGCTCAACACCTTGTTCGGCACCATTATCAAGCTCCGCAACTTGTAACTATCAAGCTCCGTAACTTGTAACGACCGATCGACCTCGTCAATCAACGCGGTACAGCACCCGTGCCTGCTAGCAGTCTGATGGCAGCACCCAGATCATTAAAACGCACCCGTTAGCCTCTCAACGACTCAAGCGGTTTGTATCGGATCGCGGATTGTGCTGGCAGTAGACCGCCAAAGAACCCCATAGCCAGACTCAGTGCCAGGCCGATACCGATAACACCTGCGTCGACAACGATCCGGAAGACAACTGCTTTCGCTCCAGGTCCATTGCTGACGACGCTGGTCATGGAATAACCATTACTGGCGTATCCGAGAGCACAGCCCAACAGTCCTCCAAAGAGAGCAATCATCATCGATTCGAAAAGAAACGATATGAGGATCTGCCAACCGCCGTAGCCGAGCAACCGCAGCACGCCGATATCCTTCATCCGCTGGCTGATAGCGGCAAACATGGTATTCATAACGCCCATGATCCCGCCGAACGCCATCACGATGGCGACGAAGATAGTACCGATGAGCAATTGCAAATTCGTTTGCCCCAGAGATTTAAAGTAATTGGGCTCGGTGAACGCGTTCACGCGTGCTTTCTCATACTTGTTGTCGACGTCTTTGCCGGTCAGGAACGATTCCAGTTCTTCAGCGGCCTCTGGGCTCTTGGTTTTCAAAACCAAAGTTGTGTAGTTGTTCTTTCCAAAGATCGGACCGATGACACTGCGCTTTGCCCAGAGTTCGGAGTCGAAAGTAGTTCCACCCGTTTTCAAAATTCCGGACACGTACAGAGTGCGTGTTTCGAGAGTGATCGTATCGCCGGTCGTGAGTCGCGTTTTATCTTTTGCGTTGGCAAGAATTTCTGGTGACCGGTCGGCTCCCAATTCCCTCGCGATCCCTTCACCCAAGATAACTTCAACCATGGGAGGCTGATCTGGAGCTGGGTTTGCGCGCACACCCGCTGCGGAGAACCATTCGCCCCCATCTTCTAAACTGAACCCGTGAACAATGGCTGAAATGCGAGGGTCGTCCAGGCCTCGCACTTGCAACAGTCGGCGCTTTGCGCGTCCAGGGAGCGGGTTCTCAATGGGTTGGTTGATCACAATGTAAGCCTCACGGGAGCAGAGAGGTTCATCTTCTTCCCGTTTGACCTGTGGTAATTGAGCGATGTCGCTCATGTCCTCATACGCTAACGTGCTGATTCCTTCGTCCGTGGAACCTTGTGAAAGGACAATAACATTCTCAGGGATACCGCTGGATTGTGTCAGCACACGCAGTCCATTGATGAACCCCATCATAAAAGTCAGTACGCCGATAACCATGGTAAAAGCGACGGCGGTCAGCAAGGTGGTACGGTAGCGAATTTGCAGGTTTCGCAAATTGTAGATGAGTGGGATTTTGGCAGCCCAAACGAGCAGAAGCGTGAGCACGATTGCACCGAGCGATGCGGGCAAGAGCATCCAAGCGTTCGCGAGATCAAAATATTGAAGCATGATTAAGCCACCTTGGAAAAGACATCAACAATTTTGATTGATCGCGTTGACCAAGCAGGGACAATGCTACCCAGAAAAGATGTTATCAACCCGATAGCTGCACCCCACCACAGAGCGCCGTCTTCGACTGGAAAACTGGAGAAAAAGGCAATCGGAAACGGGATGCCGCCAAGTCCTTTGTTCACCAAATAATACGTTCCGATGGAGCTGATCGCGCCTGCGATTCCGCCGAGCAGCAATGCTTCTCCCATGACTAGCCAAAGAACTTGATTGGGAGAGAACCCAAGCACTTTGAGTACGGCCATTTCCTTTCGGCGTTCGCGGACGCTGATGCTAATTGCGTTCGAGATAACAACAGCCAGGGTGATCAGAATGCTGGGGGCGAGCACCCATCGAAAGATCGTCAAAAGATCCTTGTAACCAGCCAGAAAGTTAGAGACGCCGGAGGATGCGGTTTCGATCTTTACCGCGGGTGTAGCAAAGAAGGGTGACGACGTTATCTGCGAGCCCAGTTGATCAAATGTATCGCGATCGGGAACACGCACCCAAACAAGATTGAGTGTCTTTTCCGCCAAAGGGTGTGCTTTGCCCGTCTTCGCTTTGAACGAGTCCAGCGAGGAGTTCAAATAGTCCCTGTGGATACAGCTGTTGTTATCGTATCGGCCAGGTGGAAAGGTCCCAACAATTTCTACTTCTAAATCCAGGTTGCGATAGTTTTGACCGAAGATCGTCATCTTGTCTCCCACCCGTTTGTTGAGGGCTTCGAGACGTTTCCTGCCGATGATCACTCCTTGTCTGTTGTTTTCCATCGCAACAACTGCTTTTTCCAGTTCCGCTTTCGGACCGTCGGGTAGCGAGTCCAATTCATCCATCATGGTGAGCAGTTTGCGAGGCTCCATGCAGAAAGCAAAAACAAAGCTGTTGAAACCGATGTTGGCTTTGTCGATCGTTCCAATGAAAAACTGCCAAGTCATGGAATCTTCTGGACTGACGTCACCCGGTTCTCGTGCTGCGCCGTCGGCCAAGGTTTGTGCGTACGAGAATGGCATCTGACTTGGGATGCTCCACTTTTCGGTCACGATACCCTTGAAGTTCGCAGACTTTTCGGTGGTTGCTCGATCGAGGAAACCGAGGATGGACCAGATCAATGTGATTACAAAGACCAAGACCATCACGCCCGTTGATGTCAGAATCGAGCGAAGGATATTGCGTCGCAAATTGCGTAGGATGAGTTTCAGGAATCGCATGTCGTTGCTCTCATGGAGTACAAAATTAGCTGGTCGGTTCAATCCGGTTTGTGGCTGCCGGTCATTCCGTCGTTGATCGCACAGGCAAAACGTTAAACCGCTTCGTACAGTTCTTCGTCTGGTTTGTCGACCAATCGTCCTTTATCGAGATACTGAATTCGGTCAGCGCGTTTGGCTGCTCTCGGATCGTGGGTCACCATCACGATCGTTTTGTTGAGTAGTTTTTGGAGCGTGCACAGTAGGTCCAGGATTTCGTGGGCGGATTTGGCATCTAAGTCACCTGTTGGCTCGTCGGCGACGATCAACGTAGGATCGGTCACGATCGCTCGAGCGATGCCAACGCGTTGCTGTTGTCCACCGGACAGCTGGCTGGGAATATGGTTGCTGCGTTCGTGCAGACCGACCAAGTCCAATGCCGTCATGACTTGCTCGCGTCGTTTTTTAGCGGTGAGCGGCATGAGCAGCAAAGGGAGCTCAACATTTTCGTACGCAGAAAGAACTGGTAGCAAATGGTAGAACTGAAACACGAAGCCAACATGCTCTGTTCTCCATTTTGCGAGTTGAGACTCGCTCATCTTTGAGACCAAGCTCTCACCAACCCAAATCTCTCCTTCGCTTGGCGAATCGAGTCCGGCAATGAGGTTGAGCAACGTCGTTTTGCCTGAACCGCTGGGGCCCATCAATGCCAGAAATTGCCCCTCGGGTACTTGCAAGCTCAAGTTGTCCAAGACGTCAACGCGTTCGGAACCTCTTTTAAAATAGCGACTGACATTGACCGCATTGACAATTGGCTGGCTCACGAGATTCTCTCACGAAGTGCATGGAATGGATGATAGTGTAAGCAGTATAGCAACCAGGCCACAGGTAGCGGGCTGTATACAGTGATTTGCAGATCCACATCTTGCGAACATTGTAATGCTGAGGCTCGGATTCTTCGAGGCGTAATCACGGTCGAGTGCCCGCCGGCGAGATGCACCGGTGCTGGCACTCAATAATCAAGAATTTTCACCACAGAGACACCAAGACACAGAGATTTCAAGAATTCATTTTTGGA
>CAIXME010001002.1 GCA_903920425.1 uncultured Pirellula sp.
TTCCTAATTTTCGAATCTGCATGTTTGTCGACCCAATGCGTGAGGGAGAGGTGGCTGGGGATGATTGATGCAGGGACGGCGTTTTTTAACCGCCAAACCCGCTGTAACGCTTTAGTCCGCGTTGGTACAAAATCTTGGACATCACAAAGAAGAACACAGTCCAAACCAGGAGCATGATCAAATCGATAACCAACTGCCACCCGTGAACTTTCCCTAGGAAAACCGCGGCAGGGAAGTAAGCAAGGTATTTGATAGGCAGGTAACTAATCAAGGAGTACCACGGATCCGGCACGATATCGAGCGGAAACATGTGCCCCGAGAGAAAGAACTGAAAGAGCATGTAAACAAAGAGTAGCGACGATACCTCGAGCATCCAGAAGCCAACTAAGCCAATGCACGCTTCCAAGTAGAATCCCATTGCAAAACTCATGACGAGCGATATCACGAATGCGCTCATGGTCCATGCATCGGGCATGCCATTGGAAAAGAAATTGCGGCATAGGAAAAAGACAAGGGCAAACGGCAGGATGGCGATTGCATAGTATGCAAGTTTGTGGGCAACGCGGGACCAAAACAGAAACGAGATGAGGTCGACAGGTTGCACTAGAAACTTCTTGATTTCACCATCGCGAATTTTGACAGCGATACTACTCGACAATCCAGGCATGGACGAAAAAGCGCGTCCCAGCATCGTTAGCAGGTAGTATGCAACCATGTCTGGGAACGAGTAGCCCTTGAGCCTAGCCGCATACGGGTCCGTTGGGTTGATCGATTGGTAGATGGCCCACCATAAAAAGATCTGAGTAACGATAGGCAGGAACCGCATCAGCGTTCCCAGCATAAAGTCCCCGCGGTACGCCAGTCTTTCAGCCATCGCAATTCGCAGGATCACCCACCGCGTAGACCATGCATCGGTCCAGCTGTTCGACGCCAAAGGTGTGGAGTCAATTTTTGATTGGTCGGTCAGCGATGTACTCATGACTGGTCTGCCGTTTCGCCGGTGCGATCTTCGGAAACATGAGTAAACAGTTTCGAGATGGTCTCCTCCAGCGGCGGGTCTTCGACGGACATGTCATCGATTTGGTAATTGCTCAAGATTTCAGCGAGCGAACGCGACACATCGTTGCGAGGGCAACGGAATGACACGCGTGGCATGGCAATCTTTTCTAGCGTGCCGAATCTTTCGAGTCCCAATTCGCTTTGCCCTTCCGACAATTGCAGCGTGATGATCTTGTCACCGGAAAAGCTATCCACGATCCCGCTCAGGGATCCATCGTATTGAATTCGCCCTTGAGCAATAACAACCACACGTTTGCAAAGAGCAGCAACATCTTTCATGTAGTGGCTCGTCAGCAAGATCGTAATGCGACGTTCTTCTTGATAGAACTTGAGGAACTGCTGAATGTTGTGCTGGGCGATGACATCGAGACCGATTGTCGGCTCATCCAAAAAAAGCACTTCAGGGCGATGCAGCAGCGCTGCAATCAGCTCCATCTTCATCCGCTCGCCCAAGGACAGTTCACGTACGGGGCGGCCAAGCAACGATTGCACGGTGAGCAGGCTCGTGAGTTCATCTAGCGTTTGCTTAAAAGTCGTCTGATCAATTTTGTAGATCTGTTGATGCAATCGAAAAGACTCTTGAGCCGGCAAGTCCCACCAGAGTTGGTTCTTTTGGCCCATAACCAAAGCAAAGCGACGACGGTATTCCAGGCTGCGTTCCCATGGGACGAAGCCCATGACGCTGGCTGTACCGCTGGTCGGGTAGATCACGCCCGAAAGCAGCTTGAGCGTCGTCGTCTTTCCTGCGCCGTTTGGTCCTAAAAAAGCGACGAATTCGCCCGATTCGACTCGAAGCGAAATGTCGCGAACGGCATCGACTGTTTTTGTTTCGCGATGCCAAAGACCTCGAAGGGCTTCACGCAGGCCTTCTTTCTTTTGTTGAACGCGATAGGATTTTACAAGTTGATCTATTTGAATAATGGACATGTGTCGGATTATATGCAATCACCCCATTTGGCCTAGGGTCCAAGCAGTAGGGAGCTCCATGAAACACGAATCTAAACCTGCTGTCGTCCTGCTTAGCGGAGGTCTTGATTCTGCAACTTGTTTGGCAATTTGCAAAGATCGAGGATTTACGCCGTTCGCAATCAGTTTCCGGTATGGACAGCGTCACTCGATCGAATTGGAGCGTGCGTCGCTGATAGCGGAGCGAGCGGGAGTGGCCAAACACGCGATCATCAACATCGATTTAGGTGCAATTGGCGGAAGTGCGTTGACGGATGTGAACTTGGCCGTTCCCAAGCATGAACTCGCCTCCGAAATCGGAACGGAGATCCCTTTAACCTACGTACCAGCTCGCAATACGGTCTTTCTGTCGTATGCACTCGGGTGGGCGGAAGTGCTAGGTGCGCTGGACATCTACATCGGTGTAAATGCCTTGGATTACAGTGGCTATCCCGACTGCAGGCCGGAATACATCGAAGCGTTTGAGACCATGGCGAATCTTGCGACCAAATCGGGGGTCGAGGGAAAGAAGATAAAGATCCACACACCGCTGATCCAATTGAGCAAATCCGAGATTATTCAAGCCGGAATGAAATTGGGGGTGGATTACGGTTTGACCCTTTCGTGCTACGACCCTGGCGAAACCGGACAAGCATGCGGGCATTGCGATTCCTGCCTATTGCGACAACGGGGCTTCGATCAGTTAGGTTTGGCGGACCCTGCACGTGGCAAGTAAACGCATGTAGTCGATCGATGAGCGAAGGATGTTCGTATCTCGCCGCTGACGATGTCGATCTTTTTCAATGGCGCACGACGTAGCGGAAGATGTGAATCTTCCGGGGCGGAGCCTTGATACCCAACGTGCCACATAAGAAACACGGGCAATTGCAACGAGCGATTCACCGGAACTTTCACAAGTTCCGCTACCCGAAGACCCGTAGCGGAAGATGTGAATCTTCCGGAGCGGAGCCTTGATACCCAACGAGCCACTTGAGAAACACGGGCAATTGCAACGAGCGATTCACCGGAACTTTCACAAGTTCCGCTACCCGAGTTCCCGTAGCGGAAGATGTGAATCTTCCATCGCGGAGCCTTTCCGCTTCGCACGTCCCAAGCGAAAAACGGGCGATTTTGTCTAGCCATCCACCAGAAAGCATGACGCGTTCCGCTGCGAAAAACCTGCGAAAAGCACTGTTTGATCCTCGAACGGGTTCGTACTGGCGATGTAACGGGTTTAGCCTCGGAGGTGGCGATTTTTCTGGTTCCGAGTAAGCTGTTGGGATCCTCACCTTGGTAATATCCATTCCGTTCGCCCGTTTTTAGCGTGTGGCGAATCCGACCCTTTGAATTACGAGTTGAATCAGAATGAAGTATTGTTCGGCCCAAAATGGCCTGCGTTTAGCAATTCTTTTGCTGTCGGTGTGCTCAATCGGTTCCTTTGCGATTGCTCAACCCTTTCCCAACAAAAAGTATGGCCAAGAGGATAAGTTTCGTCAGCTAGAAGAGATTCTGCCGACAGCCAA
>CAIXME010001003.1 GCA_903920425.1 uncultured Pirellula sp.
AAAGTGTTACCGTGCTCACGACCGAGGGGCAGACACATTCCGGACTCGTGGCTCTCGATACCAAAGAAGTCCTAGTACTGCGCGATGCGACGAATCTGCAACAAGAAATTCGAATCGCCCGTGACGATATAGACGAAATCAAGATCAGCCAAAAGTCGATGATGCCCGAGGGACTTGCCAACACTCTGGGCAGCGATCAAGACCTCTATGACTTGGTGCGATACGTGACCGAAATTGCTCGCGGTGGTGCAGCCCGCGCGGAGTCCCTTCGTCCTGACCCAAGTGAGTTGATGGTATCGGATGACTCGATCGGCCTCGACCATGCAGGCATCCTACGCTCGCTCGGCAAACGCGATTTCGAAGCTGGTCGAGACATCTTTCAGAACCAGTGTAAAGCTTGCCACGGCGCAGATGGCAATTCCCCCACATTACCGACAGCTCGCGCTTTTGGTAAAGAGCCGTTCAAATACGGAGCTGATCCCTACAAGATGCTGTTGACGCTCACTCGTGGTGCCGGATTGATGACGCCCATGCAACAACTATCGCCCAAAGAGCGATACCAAGTCGTCCACTACATCCGCGAAGCGATGATGAAGCCGAGCAATCCAGCGTATCGAGAATCGGACGAAGACTACCTAAACAGCCTACCAAAAGGATCAGGCAACGGTGAAGAAGTCATCTCCAACGCTGATCGAGACTTTGGACCAGTACTCGGATCTCAAATCGGCTCGTCAGTCAATAACGCCTTAACGTTTCGATTGCCGGATGCCGTGACCGTCAGCTACGATCTCCACCGAATGCGTTTAGCAGGCGCCTGGACCGGCGGATTTCTCGACCTATCGCAAACGCATCACTACCGTCAGCGCGGAGAACAAATGCCAAAGGTCGATGGTGAAATGATCCCAGGCCTCTCCGAATGGCAATGGATGTTTAACGGATCATTCGAGATCCCCGGCGATGCCAAACCTCCCCGCGGGCCGGTACGTCCCGATTGGTTGCAATACCACGGCCATTACCTGCACGACGATCGAGCGGTTTTGAGCTACGGCATTCATGGGCGAGAGATACTGGAATCAATACGGTCTTCTAAGTCAGGCGACCAGCTCCTGCTGCATCATACGCTTCGTATCAACGGTGGGGAGCAAGCGCTCAAACTCAGCGTTGCCAAGCTACCCAACACCGAGGGACCGACCGGCTTGATCCCGCCAAGCAAAACCACCGTCGCGGGACGAAGCGGCTGGGCAAGCAATCAAATCGCAATCGTTTCAGGCGTATCGCGAAGCAGAAGCGGTGAAGCGTCGATGGCCAATAAACCTCGGCATGTGGTCGCGGGATCCGAAGCGAAAACACTCGATCTCGGTACCCCTTCGCGCACGATCTTGGTTCGTTTTCGTACCACCGGCGATGGGACACTCGTCGCCTCCGCGCCATCCGGTGGACTGTGGAAGCCGAACGGAAAGTCTCTGTTCCTTCGAGGCGGGCGCCTCGTGTTCGACATCGGTTGGGTCGGCGCTTTAAACGGCACGTCGATCGTCAACGATGGTCAATGGCACCTCGCAGAACTCGTGGTCGCAAACCGTGAAACCAGACTCTATGTCGACGGCAAACTAGAGGCCAAGCAAGAAGGATTTCGTCGTGAACCGGAAAACGGTCATGTTCTCAAAATCGGTGCGACAGCGACCAACTTCGGCGGTGACTTCACTGGCGACATCGATTGGCTTGCCATCCACGACGGCGAGTTCACTGCCGACGAGCTTGTACGAGCATCTTCGTTAGCTAAACCACCTGAGAGAAAGTCGCTCTACCACTGGACAGCCAAGCTGGACAAAACCGAAAACGCATCTCAACCGCCTGAACCCGATCAACCCAAAACCACCGTTGCAGCTGCCGTGTTCGGTGACACCGATGGCCTCACCTGGGACGTCGAAGCAGACGGTCGCATCACCCTTTCGATTCCCGCCAGCAGTGCACCGCGCGTGATCGAAATCGTACGTGCGTCCGCAACGGGACAAGAGCTCAGCAAGATCTGCAATGTGATACGCACTGCGACCGGTGCAAAGCCAGTCGACCCTCTCACGATGACGCGAGGCGGTACATTGAGATGGCCGCAAACGCTCAAAGTCCACGGCAAGCTCGGCGAACCGATCAACGGCTACGCTCTCGACACAATCCCCATACCATTCGAGAATCCATGGAACGCTTGGATCCGAACGAGTGCTCTCGATTTCTTTGATGATGGTCGTGCAGTCGTAACGACACACGGCGGCGACGTCTACATCGTCAGCGGCATCGACGATCGCTTAGAAACAGTGGTATGGAAACGGTATGCGGCTGGATTGTTTGAACCATTCGGAGTCCGCGTCGCCAACGGCGAAATCTATGTCACATGCCGCGACGGCATCAAGCGTTTACATGACTTCAATAAAGATGGTGAAGCGGACTTCGTCGAAGCCTTTTGGATCGACGACGATGTTTCTAGTTCATTCCATGCCTACAACTTCGATCTGCAAACCGATTCGCATGGCAACTTCTTTTTCTCGAAAGCTGGACAATACTCACAGCATGGCCGCCCCGGCACCATCATGCGAGTGCCACCCGAAGGTGGTCGAGCCGATGTGGTCGCGTGGGGGCTGAGAACTCCCAACGGCATGGGAAAATTGAATGATGACCGCTTCACCGTCTCGGACAACCAAGGTCCTTGGATGCCAGCGGGCAAAATTTCACTCATCAAGCAAGACAGCTTCCTGGGCAATATGCCGATCAATAGCGAACAAACTCAGTGGCTTAAAGAAAAGCACGGCGGTGAGCTACCTGAATCGTTCGACGAACCGATCATTTGGACACCTCAGGAGTTGGACAATTCTTGTGGTGGCCAAACCTGGGTGGATGACGCTCGCTTTGGTCCATTATCGGGTCGCCTTTTGCACTCCTCTTTCGGAAAAGGCTGGCTGTACTATCTGTCGCTTCAAGACATAGGTGAAAAGACACAAGCTTCCATCGTGGCGCTGCCACATCAATGGGACGCGGGAGTGATGCGACTCAGAATGAACCCCGCCGATGGACAGCTTTATGGTACCGGCCTCTCTGGCTGGCAAGGCCCAGCCGGTGGCAAAGATGGCTGCTTGCAACGGCTGCGTTATGCAAAGATGCCGATCAAGATGATCGAAAACGTGCGAGTTATTCCTGGTGGATTGGAACTACGTTTCAGCTTTGACGTCGACCCTCTAGCCATAAGCGACTCGAATGCTTGGCGCGCCGAGATGTGGGATTACTTGTGGTCCAAACAGTATGGCTCGGACGAGTATTCTATCCTTGAACCCGGCGCCAAACACCGTGATGCACTGAAGATTGAGAAGCTTTTCATCGTCGATGCCCATACGATTCGCCTATCCCTTCCGGAGATGCGTGTCTGCGATCAATTAGCGTTGGATATGAAGTTCCTTGACTCGAAAGGAGAGCTTTTCATCGAGAAAGTATTCCTGACGATCCACGAAATCCCAACCGGTTTGCCGAAAGATGGAGAAACTACCGTCCATTCAGAAGGCCTCCACGGTTACATTGGCTTTGGACATGAACCACTTCCTGCGGAACGCGAGCTTACGGCAGGCATGGGCTTCTATGCCGCGGTTTGGCCCTTGCTGGACAAACCACTTGCAGGCCTGCAAATCGGCTTGCCAAGCGCATGGATCCAACCCGACAACTCCGACAACAAAGACACCCCGCTAGCTCCAGAAGGCACGTTAGCACGCCAGTGGAAAGAGCGAGGACCAACATGGAGTAGCGTCTTTCAAACGGTCGAAGGGGGGCTTGGCTATTGGGGTAGAAATCATTTTCGATACGGACCACCCAAGTTCAGCATGAACGCAACTCCACAGTGCTATGACTACGAAGTTGGCTCGCCAGGCTGGTCCTTTTTTTACAGCAACGAGGCCTTACCTGATGACCGCCTAGGGGTTGCCCAGTTAAGCAACCGTCTACTCATTCCACCTGACGGACTGCCATTCGCCGGCAATCCAAACGGAGAGTTTCTGGGGTACACTTGGATGGCTTTGCCGTTTACCACAAGCGTCGATGAGCAACCGCCTACTGGTGATCAAAGCTGGACATGCTTCCTCAATACAAAAAATTTCAAAGGGCCTATCGCCTATTACATCCCCGAAACGTGGAGCAAGATTGGAAAGATTTTCAACTACCCTTTTATCTATGGTCGAGGTCTCGACGCGAGGCCAGGTTTGATGGGTGGAGGCGCGATGGAAATCAATACCGTACCTCGTGTCGATGGGATCGATCAACGAGGCGTGCAGTATTCTAAAATACCGGCCCTGCATTTCCCGGTAGATGAAAACGGTCGATCCTATCTTGTTCAAGACGTAACGTATTATTCCAAGTCGGCCTTGTTCCACGATTTCGCCTCATGGCGCGATGGCGGTTCCGCTTGCTCGGGGCAGTTCAATGAACAAGGAGCATGGCGACCACGACTCACCACGCGAACGACTGAATACCAACAGGCAGGTAAGAAACTTGTGGGGGTCGAGAAGACCTTTGACACTCGCATCTTCGAAGGCAATGTGTGGGGGCTGGAGTGGTTTGGGAGTGAGCCAGAATCGCGTGGGCTATTTCCGCAGTACTATCGGCACAACGCAGACGGGCATGTTGCGGTGAGTGAGGCACGCGTGCCCAACGAAACCAAGCTGCATTCGGCCGAGTTTCGACTCGCTAAACCCGGCGACACGTACACTTCGCCAAACTCCGGTGCTTGGGTTCGCCCCGGCGCTCAAGCGGGCCCGTTTACAGCAGAGCTTCTCGACGGTTCCATCGTTACTTACTCCTGGTATCGTTTCGTGGATCAGCCATCCTTCCAGCAGTACCAATGGAGCGACGCAAAGAAGGCCAAGCTTCAAGCAATCGTAGAATCACTTCATGCAAACTGGACCATCGATCGCGACTACATGGCTCCCCCAACTCGCGGTGAACTGGTATCGCTAGATCCTGGGTTGATCGTAAGCCCGCCACCAGGTTTAGAATTCGGCTATGTCCCTATCGTTACGAAACAGCATGCCGCCAAACCATAAGGTGATCCCAATCACACCCAGAAACGTAAACGAGGGACTCCCCCAGTGCTGACTTGCAGTGTTCAAGAAGGGCTAACCACAGAGACGCGAAGACACAGAGTTTTCAGTAATTTTTTTGGGATCACAACTCTTCTCTATGCCTCTGTGTCTCTGTGCCTCTGTGTGAAAAATCGAACCTGAACACAAAGAACACAACCCGCTAAAGACTTTATTACCACGAAGGACACGAAGAACACGAAGATTTAATAAGAAAGCTCGGCTCTAATCCTTCGTGCTCTCTGTGTTCTTCGTGGTGACCAATCTTGCCGCGAAAGAAGGGCTAACCACAGAGAAACGAAGACACAGAGTTTCAGGAATTTTCTTGAATCACAACTCTTCTCCGCGTCTCCGCGTCTCCGCGTGAACTATCGGCTCTATCCTTCGTGCGCTCTGTGTTCTTCGTGGTGACCAATCTTGGCGTCAAAGACGGAACCGTAGTGCATGTTAGAATGCACATTCTGCGATATTTGCTTAACAACTTGCCAGCAGGACCTCAATAAACATGAACGCAATTCAATTCCTCGGTGATGCGATCTATCGATCGCTGTCGAAAGCACTCGTGGCTCTATCTTTGTGCCTAGCCTGCTCCTCGAATTCGGCCATCGCATCGGATCCGCCGAACATACTGTACATCCTTGCTGACGATCTCGGCTACGGTGACCTTGGATGCTACAACCCCCAATCCAAGATCCCAACACCGAGGCTGGATCAGCTTGCAACGGAAGGGATGCGATTCACCGATGCCCATTCCCCTTCTTCTGTCTGCAGCCCCACTCGGTACGCATTGCTCACCGGTCGCTATGCATGGAGGACACGATTGCAACGCAATGTGCTAGGGCCATGGGACAAGCCGCTCATCGCACCGGATCGATTGACGGTCGGCAAACTGCTCCAGCAGCATGGTTACCAAACCGCATGCGTCGGCAAGTGGCATCTCGGTCAAAACTATGCGACCGTGGACGGCAAACCGGCAATGAACAATGCCAAGAATGTGATGAGCAACGTAGACTTCACCAAGCCGATCAGCGATGGACCTATCGCGAGAGGTTTCGATCACTACTTTGGCACCATCGTACCCAACTATCCACCGTTCTGTTTCATTGAAAACGATCGCACCATTGGCATCCCATCCGTGCCAAGCACCGGCGGTATATTCAACGTTCCTGGTCCGATGCTGCCTGGATGGCAACTGGAGAATATCCTACCGGAGCTTACCAACCATGCGGTTCAATGGATCGAGGAATCGGCGCGAGGCAAGAAGCCTTTCTTTCTTTACTTCGCGTTGACTTCTCCCCACTATCCAGTTGTCCCCTCTGAAGATTTTGTGGGCAAGACCAAGGTAGGCGCCTACGGAGACTTTGTTCACCAAACAGATTGGAGTATCGGCCAAGTGCTCGACGCATTGCAGCGTGCTGGCGTTGCCGACAACACGCTCGTTATCTTCACCAGTGACAATGGTGCCGAAGTTACTAACGAAGTGAAGCCAGGAGTCTATGATCGCGCTCAGCAGTTCGACCACCGCAGTTCAGGGGAACTACGTGGAGCGAAGCGCGATGCCTGGGAAGGTGGGCATCGCGTCCCATTTTTGGCTCGCTGGCCTGGCAAGATCAAGGCAGGAGCCGTGAGTGAAGAAGTCATATGCCACGTCGATTTCATGGCCACCGTCGCTGCGATCTTGGGAGAAAGGTTACCGGATAACGCCGCAGAAGACAGCGTGAACATCTTGCCGGCACTGCTCGGCGAAGAACGCACCAGCCCGATTCGCGAAGCGACCGTCCACCATAGCGTGCGAGGCAAATTCGCGATCCGCCAACGGGACTGGGTTTTGATCGATTCCCCCAGTGGCGACGACAACGGGAAAAGCGGTGAACCCGCATGGCTAAAGAATGAACGCGGATACGAGGCGCACTCGCAACCAGGCGAACTCTTTAACGTCCGCCAAGATCTCGCCCAGCGTCATAACCTGCACGCAGACAAGCCAGAGCTAGTAAGCCAACTAAAATCGCTCCTGGAAACATACATAAAGAACGGCCGAAGCACCCCTGGTCCCGCACAGCCAAACGACGTAGAAATTGCCCGCGCTAACTTGCAATGATCAAGAAGGGCTAACCACAGAGGCACCAAGACACAGAGTTTTCAAGACTTTTTTGAATCACAACTCTTCTCTGTGCCTCTGTGCCTCTGTGTCTCTGTGGTGAAAAAAAGCCTGAACTAGAAGATCCCAATCCCCTAAAGACTTTATTACCACGAAGGACACGAAGAACACGAAGATTTAAAAAGAAAGCTCGGCTCTATCCTTCGTGCTCTCTGTGTTCTTCGTGGTGGACTAATCTTGGCGTTAAAGAAGTGCTAACCACAGAGACGCGAAGACACAGAATTTACAAGAATCCATTTCGAATCACAACTCCTCTCTGTGCCTCTGTGTCTCTGTGGTTAAAAAAGCCTGAAACAAAACATGCCCATCAGCCCACACAACTGTCGATCACATGAACGGCAGAAAATACAGCCACTTGTTCATGCGCATCGTTACTCGGCTCATGATATGAATAGGCTTCACCGAGTCGGTGTAGATCGCAAGCGACCCTGCAGTACCAAGATCCAGATTGTCTTCAGGTTCATCTTCGTTCAGTTTCACTTTGACAGCGAGGAAGCCTGCAGAGCCAATCTGCGAAGCAGACGGTAGAGTCCCGCTCACCGCCCCTTGTCCTTCGCCCGTTGCCTCGAGGATGGCATCGACCTTGCCTCGGAACAATCGGCCAGGATGACTCTTGAAGACCATCTCCACTTCCTGACCTGGTTTGACGTTTGCAAGCATCTGTTGCTTGAATGGTGCGAATACCGAAAGTTCGGATGTATCGATGAATGTACCAACGGCCGCAGCTGGCGACGGAACGACAAACGTTCCTTCACGGACCTGCCAATTCGTCACGAAGCCGTTGGCGGGTGCCTTCACGGTGCATTGAGTCAAACTAAACTCGGCCGTCTTGAGCTTCTCTTCTGCTACAACCACGGCGTCCCTACTTGCAACATGTGCGGCAATGGCTTGGTCCTTCGCAGCCTCCACTTGTTTTAAAGCAGCTTGGACTGCCGCATACTTCTCCTTGGCTTGAACCAGCTCTTGTTTCGAGACTGCTATCGCAGCAGATTCAGCCATCTCAAAATCGGACTTGGCGACACGGACATCCGCCTCTGCTTTTGCAATACTTGCATCAGCAACCGATAACCCGGCAGCCAATCTCGCTTCGTCGCTTTTCGCGGCCGCTAACGCCGCTTTGGCTTGGTTGACAGCGTATTGATAGGAAGTGGGGTCGATCTCGAACAGCACGTCTCCTTTCTTGATTGCAACATTCGGCTTCGCCGCGATGCTGACAATCTGCCCTTGTACCCATGGCACAATAGGCACAACATATCGCCCCACGACAGCCCGCGTGGAGTAGGGGGAAAATTGAGTCCATACGGTGATGAACCCCAGGAGAGTCATAAAGAAGATCGTCACGAAGATGGCGATGTTCCATGGCTGCGGTTTGATCTTGAACACTTTGTAAACAAAGAAAATCGCAGTGCCAAAAAGAATATTGAAAATCCAAATCATGATACCGTGCTCTCCTTCTTCGCGCTCTCTGTAGATGGGAATTCGATAAAGGCCCACACGAAAGCAATCGGCCAAAGCGCACCCAATGTCAACAGACTAAGCCACGCCGCAACATGGATCGCTTTCGCCTGCGGATGCTGCCGACTATCGGCAATCATCCCTGGAAGCGATCCAATGAACACAACCAACGAAACAAAGAAAACAAGGATGATTCCTAAAACTACAAAGGACATGTAGTCAAAAATATCGAGTTGCACGTCGTCCGCCTTTTCTCTTCTCAAATGAGTCATGGGCCATTGTGAGTATGTCCCCTCTGCTGCCAAGGAATTGTATTCGATATCTATCGCAATTCATACCGCCAGAGTCATTCATGCTGCTGTTAGCAATAATGAATACACGAAGTGATTCGCGTCCAGCATGCTGATCGTTTAGTCGGTTAACCGAGCTTATCTACTTCGGCTCATCTTTGAACATCACATTTCGATTACCTTGCATCGTTTGTACTCGACCGGATGGACCAACGAGTACGAACGCTTTTTGGAAATGCGGGCAACTCAGAGCAATTCAGATGAAGCCTAGCCGCGTCCACCTTCGCAGCAGGTCTCGCAGATCCGGTGGCACTTGGTGCATTGTAGTTTGGCTCGAATGTCCATCAGCGATCCGCCACAAACCGGACAAGCTGGCTGGCATGAACCTTCACTTTTCTTATCCTTGGTTTCTTTTGGGTTTTCGCTTGGGTTGTTCTCATGTTGGAGCGTCATGGGAGTAGTCCTCTTACTCGATCTGTTTTCGATGAATCGCATTGTTTAAAGAGAATGGTCGTCAGCCCAAAAGGCGTGACACATTTGCCCCTAAAGAGATTTGGTACCAGTCTCCAGGCCAAGAATTCTTTAGAGCATGTTAGTGAACTGAAGTCAACTTGAGGCCAATCAGCGACGTGATCAGCAAAGCCAAAAAAGCGATTCTAGACGCTGATATAGGATCGCCAATAAGTAATTCATCGCCTCTCCTCTTCGTAGCTGAAGATGTGAATCTTCCGTCTCGCCCACCTCAAGCCACACCTGGCCCCGTGCCAGGTGAGCTATGACTGACCAAGGTCGCCTTTCGCTCTGCGAAAGTTGCGTCGATCACTGCACCAGCAAGGCGCAAGCCGCGTTGGTTTCATCTATTACCAACACAACGCAAACCGTCCGGCGGCACGCCAAGCCACACCTGGCCCTGTGCCAGGTGTGCTATGACTGACC
>CAIXME010001004.1 GCA_903920425.1 uncultured Pirellula sp.
ACGGTGAAGGTGATCCGAAAATGTTGGAGTACAACGCGGACACTCCAACAGGGCTGCTTGAGGCAGCCGCCATCCAATGGTATTGGCAACAAGGTAGTTGCAATGAGATGGATCAATTCAATTCGATACACGAGCGGCTAGTGGAAGCGTGGCAACGATTTTTAGCAGGCAGCCAGAGTGTAGTGTACTTTTTATCTGCTGCCGGCCACGTCGAAGACTACATGAATGTTAACTACTTGAGGGACACAGCTATTCAGGCTGGTGCCCGCACGGAGTATTTGGCAATCGAGGAACTGGGCTTTGATAGTAGCACCGAACAATTCGTGGACGCGCAAAATCGTGCGATCTTGAGTGCGTTTAAGCTTTATCCTTGGGAGTGGATGTTGGACGAATCGTTTGGCAAGCACTTGGTCTATACAAAGATGAAGTGGCTGGAGCCGGCTTGGAAGGTACTATTGAGCAACAAAGCGATCATGGCAGTGCTGTGGGAACTATTTCCTGATAGTCCCTACTTGCTAGAGACTTCGTTTTCCCCGATGGCTGGGGATTTTGTACGCAAGCCTTGCCAAAGTCGCGAGGGGCAAGGAGTCGAGATTTGGGTTGGCGGAAACGTATTGGCGGGGGATCACGAGACCGATAGCGGGACGATTTATCAACGTTACAATGCGATTCGCAAGTTCGACGGGCAAACACCGGTGATTGGAAGTTGGATGATCAACGGTTACGCTGCAGGAATTGGCATTCGGGAAGACATTGGATTGATCACAGGAAACGATAGTCGTTTTGTTCCACACTTTTTTGGATAACAAGCGGCGAAACAAAATAGGAACGAAATGAAATGATGTTTGCGTTGATCAGCGATTGGAATGGTTTTGGGGCAGCTCTTTTAGCTACTGCAATCTTCGGGTTGGTTGGAATCGGCCTTATGTTGTTAGGCTTCAAGTTATTTGACTGGATGACCCCAAAGATCGATTTAGAGAAGGAGCTTGGCGAGAACAAAAACACCGCGGTAGCGATAGTAGTCGCTTCGGTAATAATCGGCATCGCAATAGTAGTATCAGCCGCCATGTCCTAACCCGCCCGGGATCCGCACGGGGACACACCTCATTATCGAATTCCCCTGGATCCTCGTAACCCGCCCGGGGACACACCTCGTTATCGAATCCGCCTGGATCCTCCGATCTTCCTAGGGACACACCTCATTCTCAGAGGCTAGTTGAATTCGGCGCACGCATTTGCTCCAATGATTCTCGCGGATTCATTGCGTAGTCGTTTGAGAGTTTCATAAGGGAGTGTTGCTATGCCGAGACTCGCACGTGCTGAAGTGTTTAGCCCAGAGATCGTGGCTACCGTCCATGTGGTCGCGCGCGTCGTTAGACGCTGTTTTCTGCTGGGAACAGATTCGTTCACCGGCAAGAACTACGATCACCGCAAGGTTTGGATCGAAGAGCAGTTGAATCGCTTTGCTGCCAGCTTCGGCATTGATCTGATTTGCTTCAGCATACTTTCTAACCACTTTCACTTAGTGCTTCGATCGAGACCGGATGTGGTAGCAACATGGGACGATACGGAAATTGCAAGGCGATGGCTAATGCTGTGCCCGTTTAGAAAAAACAAAGATCGATCCCCAGCAGAGCCCACCGAATACGAACTGAACTCGATCAAGAACGATCCTGTTAAATTGGAAGCTATACGGAGCAGACTGAGTGACATCGCTTGGTGGATGCGATTGCTGTGCCAAAACATTGGAACGCGAGCGAACCGAGAGGATCGAGAGACAGGCAAATTCTGGCAATCCAGGTACAGAGCTGTTCGTATACTCGATGACGAAACCTTGCTCGCATGCGCAGCATATGTAGATCTAAACCCTATTCGAGCAGCTTTGGCCGAAACACTGGAAGAGAGCAACTTCACTTCTGTTCAACGCAGAATTCAAGCACTGAAAGAATCTGAGTCTCTTTCAATTGTAACAGCCCCAAGTAAGGCGATAAGCGAACTACCCAATTTGGCTCGCGATGCATTCTTGTCACCAGTCATGATAGATGAACGCAAGGATCCGATCGGGCCACATGCTCATCTCCAAGGCAAGCGTTGCAGCGATAAGGGGTTTCTGGCCATGACGACGCTGGAATACCTGCAAATTCTCGACTGGTCTGCTCGTATCGAGGTGGCGGGAAAACGTGGTTCAACTCCTCCCAACGCACCACCTGTGCTACAACGTCTGGGGATCGACTCAGATGCGTTTTCCTCAACCGTTAAGCAATTCGGCAGACTCTTTTGTAATGTGGCAGGTAAGTCGAAATCGGTGAGTGAAGCTAGAAGCCTGAAGACGCGCCGCCGTTTCTATCAACGTCACCTAGTTCCTGAGCTTTCTACCGCTTGATCGAATCGGCGATTAAGTATCTGAGCATGGAAATGGAATGATTTGACCGTGTGATTCTCTGCGCCGAACGCATTGTTTGATGGCATTTCGCATTGTTTTGTCGTACTAGTTCTCTCTCTGGGTACCGACAAAGTGCGTATGATCGTGGACCTACGGCAATATCCAACTCGAAACAGACGAGCTTGCTCCGAAAATGAGCTGTGTCCCCGGGCCTCCGGAATG
>CAIXME010001005.1 GCA_903920425.1 uncultured Pirellula sp.
CTTTGGGTATGCGACGCGTCCGCCATCCCCAATGTTACCAGTGGCAATCCACAGGCAACCGTCATGATGATGGCCTATCGGCTGGCCAATTGGTTGGCTTGATTCAAGCCGAGAAAACGAACGGTCGCAGCGGGCAACTTTTGCCCAAAAAACTTGAGCCCATCCCGGCTCGCGTTGGCGATAAGCTCTTGGTCGCTTCGTAAAGTCAGATCGAGATTTGCGATCTGCTGTTGGGCCAGTTCTCGCTTTTCTTCTAAGCGAGACTTCAGTCGCTTTCCGGCATCCAATCGCGATCGGATCCAGTTTTGGTACCTCGCTTTTTCATTTGGCGTAGGCTCTTTCGGCGAAGGTGCCGATGCTAAACTTCCACCAGTTTGCGGCTCGGTCGTTGGATTGGACGTTCGGAGATACATCACCAGCAACACGCTTGCCGCAAGCGCGAGAGCCCCCCATGCGAGCACGCGGTTGCGATTTGGCTGAGACGAAATGGAGACGTGTGACGGAACGCGAATTGGATTCAGAACGGGAGCTTGCTGTTGGGTTCTTTCCGCCACCAACTCGGTAGCTTGACGAGCAAGCGTCTGCTCGAGCGAATTCAGCTCCTGAACATAATGCTGCAACTCCACATCGCGATCTATCCAACGCGCGAGCCACTGCGGAAAAGCAGGCTGGGTCGCATTCAACGCTTCCGAATCGCGGTAGTACTGGATAAAAAGCTTGGCAATGAATCGTTTCATGATGTTGGGTTGCCGCTCTCGGACTGTGGTAAATACTCGCGATCCTTGCGTTTCAATTCCTTAGTCAATTTTGCTCGCGCACGGTGCAATTGCACTCGAATGACGATTTGCGATTTGCTTAGAACAGCAGCAATCTCTGCTACCGATAATGCTTCGCCATACTTTAGCCAAAGGACGCTGTACTGCGATTCTACCAGGACGGCTCTCGCAACGCGCCATACGTTATCGACTCTTTGCGACAACTCTTCACCATTGGATACTAGCCTCGCAGGGATTTGATCTAGCGAAGCATCTGAGTCAGCCGGGATACGACGCTTGACCTTGCGATTGAAGTCGATCGCCCGGCGGATGGCGATCGTATAAAGCCAAGTAGAAAATCGATATTGAAAATCAAAGCGATCAAGCTCTTGAAAAGCCTTGACCATGGAATCCTGTGCAACGTCTTCGGCATCGGCCCGACTACCCCGCACACGCCGTTCAAGCAGAATCAAGAGGCGAGGCATATACCGGTTGGAGAGCTCGGTTGCGGAAAAGGCGCAACCGCCCTGAACGCGTCGAACCAAGTCATTGGACTCGACGCTCGTTAGATCCAGCGTATGCAAAAGGGACAAGGATTCAGTACGCATTGGTTGTGCGGAACTATTTGCTAAGTTCTTTTTGAATCATCTCCGAAATTTGCGACGACGGAAGTCTCAGCCTAACTTTAACGGAGCTGCCTTCTTGGGTAACCTTGATTTGCTTGACGAACTCAATCACCTGCTTCATTTCTGGGTCCTCGCTCGCTTCGTCGTCCATGGAGGCAAACAGTTCTAGCAATGCAGCAAGCCCTTGAAACGATTGCTTGATCTTGTCAGCTTGCTTTTCGGTGGCGGCTTGCATTGCCCCTCTTATCTCCAGATCATCCGCATCTTCTTGGATCGAGAGCACGAGCGAGGTTAGCAAGTTTGCAATGTTCGCTTGCGGTCCTTTGCCCAATTCTTTCGTGGGGATCTCCAAGAGCTGAATACTGGCAAGCACCTTGCGATCCGAGTCCAGCGTAACCGTCTTGAGTGATTTGTCTTCGCGAACCTTGTCGAGGCTATCCAAAAGCTGGGTAACGGATTCTTTCTGTGCACCGATGATGAGGGTGTTGTTCCCTGATTTGTCTTTGTGGATCGACCCGAAAACTTTACCTTCATCACCAGGGGTTGCGGAGTGGATCTCGTAGTCGCGATGATCTGATTTTTCGTATCCAGGCAACCCCAAAAGCAACCCCTCGATGTTGCCGGTTGTTTTCTTGAGTCGCACCATACCGAGCAGTGACTTCTCCGGCTTTTCGAATTCGGATGCACAAACAACGATCCCTTGAACCTCAGTCAATGGATCGAAGCCGATAAACTCTTTGATCTTTTCGAGTGATAGCCCATCCCCTTTGTCACCCTTGCCCATTTCTTCGATGGCAGCTTTCGTTGCCATTTCAAAAAGGGGACCACCAACCTTCGAAGAACGCATTGCTTGCAAATCTACTTGCAACACAAACTTGGAATCGCCCGGTACAACGACCGTATCCTGAGCCTTGGAGCCGGATGAAATCAACAATAAAAGGGGCAGGCAGAGCAACCCGAACAGTGTTTTGCGCATTGTGGTTTCCTATGGAAGAAGCCGAAGTGACATTTCTCGAAACGAAACGCGTTTCGTGATTCTACAGGCTTGTACGTTGGCATACCCAATACGTTACACCCTGGAAAACTTTTTTCCGATCTAGCCCGATAAAGATCATCTCCCAACAATCCTAGCGGTAGAGCACCTGCCTGCCACCCGGTTGCCCGGGTTGCCTGAGGGGAGATTCCTCCAGCCAACGCGACCATCACACTCCGACGCGTTAGCGCGTTAGCGAGGGGCCGAGAATGCCTCGCTTACGATTCGGGCTGCGATCGTTCCGATCAAAATCCATGGTTCACGCGGAGACGCGGAGGCGCGGAGAAGAGTTACGTTCCAAAAATGAATTCACGAATACTCTGTGTCTTTGTGTCTCTGTGGTGAAAATTCTTGATGGTTGAGCGTCAGCGCTGGGGGATTACTCAATTTCCTTTCGGGCTGCGATCGTTCCGATCAAAATCCATGGTTCACGCGGAGGCGCGGAGACGCGGAGAAGAGTTACGTTCCAAAAATGAATTCACGCATACTCTGTGTCTTTGTGTCTCTGTGGTGAAAATTCTTGATGGTTGAGCGTCAGCGCTGGGGGA
>CAIXME010001006.1 GCA_903920425.1 uncultured Pirellula sp.
CCAACGGTATTTGAAGAGAACTGGTAAAACTCACCCGCTACCCAACCGTTGGAGCTAAATGACCTAAGGCTGCCATTACCAGCAGGACTGGAAACGACTCCACCACTGTTAGTGCTCGCAAACGAAGAAGCAGCAAAAGCGCCAGTCTCTGCAGCATGAGGACCCGCCGAAGCTGGAGCGGACGTTTCGAACGTCCATTGCGAAATAATTGCACTGAACGCCGATTGCGTTCCAAAACTAGCAACCAAGGCTGCCGCTAGCAAAAATCTTTTCAACATCAAATAACCTCTCCCGCAACTAATCAAATGTAAGTGCATCACCGTTGCTCACGGTAGGCTCCGAATCGGAAACCAAGGCATATGATAGCTGGCAAACTGGTTCGTTTGCAACGAATTTGACGCCGGAATTGCTTGGCAAAACACTTTATTTTTTGGCAATCCAAGCCCGGAAGACAAAGGGCGACGCCACCTCACAGAAGACAACCAAAGGGGCTTTGGACGCCGTTAATTCCGTAGCAAACGTGCACCTGCGGGCAGCCACCGCTGGACCAGAAACGATTTTAAAACCCGAAAACGAGAAAGCAGACCGAAAACCAGACCGCTTCGAGGCAAGCAAGACTAACCAGCCTTCTTGGATGGGTCGCTCTGATTTAGCTTGTTGTAAAGGGTTTTCAAGCTGATCCCTAACTCTTCGGCAGCAGCTGGCTTATACCCTTGGTGCCTTTGAATCGCTTCTTGAACGGCGATCATCTCGAGCTCCTTCAGACTTAATCGGCTCATGGGAACATTGGCCGCTGGGGCAACACTTGCCGGATTGGCGACACGAACGTCTCGCTTGAGCCGGCGATCCACAAAGTGACGCGGCAGATGCTCTGGCAGTATGGGTGGATGATCGCAAAGGATCGTAGCATGCTCGACCACATTGGCCAGCTCTCGCACGTTGCCAGGCCAAGGATGCTGTTTGAGGATTTCGATTGTCTCGTCGGAAAACACGTTTTGGATGGACGCATGCTCCGGACGATGACGCAAATACAGATGGCGAGCCAATGGCATCACGTCTTCCATGCGCTCTCGTAAAGCAGGTACATGGATCTCGAACGTGTTGATGCGGAACATCAGATCCTCTCGAAAGCGACCGGTGCTGACCATTTCGTCAATATCTCGGTGAGTAGCACAAACAACGCGCACATCGACGTGAAACGTTTGGTTGTCGCCAACGCGTCGCACATCTCCACTCTCGAGCACCCGCAACAGCTTGGCTTGCATGGATAGCGGCAACTCTCCAATCTCATCGAGGAATATCGTTCCGCCGTTGGCGACTTCAAAGAGCCCCTCTCGCTGCGAATCCGCCCCTGTGAACGCGCCCTTCTTGTGTCCAAACAATTCGCTCTCGATCAAGTGTTCGGGCAACGCACCGCAATTAACGGCAACGAATGCTTTGTTCTTGCGAAGACTCTGTTCATGAACCGCTCGTGCGACAAGCTCCTTACCGCAACCGGTTTCGCCTCGAATCAGCACAGTACTCTGGGTGGGTGAGACTTTCTTTATCAGTTTCAACACATCCGCCATGGCTGCCGAATCACCAATCAACTTCGGTGCACTAGGTGCCGATTCATTTGCAGCCCGCTCGATGGCAGCGGAGTTCCGTTTTAATTCTCGTCGCGCCGCCACGCTCTGTAGCAGCGATTGCAGCTCAGACAATCGACATGGTTTGCTGAGATAGTCGATAACGCCGAATCGCAGCGCAGCAACGGCAGAGTCCAACGATTGCTTGCCCGTCAATACAATCGCTTCTGTACCTGGAGACAATGTTGCAGCTCGTTCGATGACTTGGATACCATTCATGCCCGGCATATCCAGATCGACGATAATGCAGTCAAACGATTCTCGTTCCAAAGCGGCTACGGCCGTATATCCATCGGGACACACGGTAACGCGATGTCCCAAGTGCGGTAGCTCCATGCGCATCAATTCTTGAAGCGATGGTTCGTCATCGGCAAATAAGATCGATAACTGACTAGGCTGCGTTTTTTTCATGGGTTGAGTCATAGTTTTGAGTTGGGGTGGTTGCTGGTTGATTGGGCAAGATTACTTCGAATCTCGATCCGCAGTTGAGACCTTGGCTCTTGGGTGTAATACGACCGCCATGGTCTGCGATGATACGGCTCGTTATCGGAAGGCCTAGCCCGGTTCCGCGACCATCGCGACGCCGCGTAAAGAAGGGTTCAAACAAGTGCTTGAGCACCTCTTCGGACATACCGATACCGTTATCCTCCAAAACAAGTCGAACGGAATCGCTTAGCGCTTCGATCGTGATTTTGACGCATCCATCGTTCCGCTCGGGGTCGAGAGACTCGAGGGAATTCGTTAGGAGATTGAGCACCACTTGCTTCATTTCCTGCGCGCTAGCCCATGCAATCATGGGCATCGGGCGAGGCTGGAATTCAATGCGTTGATTGCGAAACTGGCCAAGATGGCCAACCATGTCGACGACGTCCTGGACAATTTCATTCATGTCGATCGACTGCTTGCGCTGTTCTGTGCCTAGCCGTGAAAAATCGAGCAATCGTTCGGTAATGCCTTTGCATCGAAATGCTTCGTCCTGAATTCGCCGCAAATACGTTCTCAACGTATCGAGATCGACGCCCGGTACGACCTCTCGATTTACATCAGGACCATTCTCCGCATGCGTTTCGGAATCTACGGGATGCAAAATTCGATGCAGTCTTGACTCCAAAGCTTCAGCGCTCCAGGCAATGGATGCCAGTGGGTTGTTGATTTCATGAGCCACACCCGCCGCAAGAAATCCAACGCTAGCCAGTTGCTCGTTGCGGATGACTTCTCGCGATCGCTCGCGCACTTGCTCGTTGAGGTCTCTCTGTATCTCGAGAAAGCTAGTCGCACCCAAGTTGATCGCGTCTGCTAATTCCGCCAATTCATCCTTGCTCGCGACCAAGATACGGTGCGAAAAATCTCCGGATGCAACTCGCCGAGATCCTGCCAACAACTCTTTAAACGGCTTGATGACCGCAACACGCGTGTAAACGATCAAGCCGATTAGCAGGACCGTCGCCAGGGTAGCGCTGCTCAATGCCATACCGATCCAAGTCCGATAGCGCGTTCGCACTTCGTTCTTGAGACTCGTCATGCGGGCAGTCAAAAGAGTCGGCATGATGTGCGCCAGATTGGAGAGCCGTTCGAGATCTTGCTTCTGCTCGATCACATGCGTCAAGCTGCCAGATTGCAGTAAATCCCCGTGTCGGTGCGAGATCTTGTTCAGCAAATCGGACAGTTCGCTCGATTTTTCAAGCTCATCATTGCGGTCGGACAGAAACGGGTCATCGATATCGGAATGCTCCAACCGATATTTGTAGCGTGCCAGCACTTCGCGCACTTGTTGCAGTTGCTGCCGAAACCGGTATTCACTGTTCTTCGATGCGAAATCGTATTCGAGAGAAAACTCGAGCGGTTCTGCTAGATCAAGTCTTGGAAATCCAATTCGCAATTCGTCGATC
>CAIXME010001007.1 GCA_903920425.1 uncultured Pirellula sp.
CACCAATCGCATTTTGGCACCTGCAACATGCGGAATGTCATAATGTCCTGCGAGCCGCTCGTTGAGAAAACTGAAATCGGAGTCGACGATGACTTTCGCAGGCAAGTTTTCTTGAAACATCCTTGCAACGTAGAGTCGAGTCTCTTCTAGAGCAGCGGCCTTGAGCGGCTCATCCAATTCATAATCGTTGTATAACGTTGTGGATGGTGATGTATCATCGATCTTGCGAAGGTCCAGCCAGTAGTCGGTAAATGCCTCCACAAATCGGCGAGACCTTGGTCCGTCGAGCAGTCGATCAACTTGACTCTTCAATACTCCGGGCTCAAGAAGCCGCCCCTCATCAGCTAACTTTCGCAACTCTGCGTCATGTTTTGAATTACACAGAAACAGGCTTAGTCGAGTTGCTAAAGCGTGCTGATTGAGTTGGCCAGGTGAATTGTCCAGAAAGAGGTATCCAGGAGACACCAGCACAGCGGTATAGACCGTGACCATCGCGTTAGCGAAACCGACACCTTTGCCATACTCGTCTTCAAATAGCTTCAAAAAACGACTTACCTGCGACTCTTCCACCGGGCGATCGTAGGCGCGCGTTAAAAAAGATCGAAGCAACCGTTCTGCCTCACTTTTGGGTTGAGAGGTTTCAACTTCAACTCGAACGTCCAGAAACCTCGGGCCGCCAAATCCCCGTCTCATCGGAGGACCATTGGTCGGTCGTGCACCGCCGGCGGGAGGCGATACACCTAGATCCGGCGGCGGGGCAGGCAATTTAAGAACAAGGCCTCCTTGTGCAGATTGAGATTGCCTCGTTAATGGCAAGTCTCCAAACAACAGTCGATATCCCGAGTCGATGGACTCGTCGTCGATTGGACCGTCCACCTCCATCCATTGGATGGCGTAGCCGGGCATACCGGCTTCGGTTGCCAATGGGTTTACGTATTGCTCATCCGTCCCGTTGACTCTAGTTCGGAACAACCGCATCCCGTCGGTCTGAAGCACTTCGTTGGCCACCAACGTGGCTTCGATCTCACACTCCGTAGGCTCGTTACCAAAATCGAATACACCCAAGGAGCGACTCTTTCCTGCGCTTTGAGCATATACGCCAATGGGCTCTGGCCTTCGTCCGGGCCAAACCTCATCCGCATTGGGACGATGCCACAATGGAATGTGATACACGGGTGCTTTTTGATCGCCAAACCCTTCATAAAACCAACGCCCGATTCCTCCCCCGCTGACCCAAATCGAATAGCCTTTGAATTTGATTTTGTATTTGCCAGTTACGGGCACTCGAAACTGCCCCCAACTATATCCACCTGCATCGCTGAAAATGCTCGATACGCGACCTACCGCTTCTCGGTCTCGCGTTTCGGGTGATGACTTCGGCGCTTCACCCGAACGCACAGCCGGTTGAGCATGAGAGTCCAGTACAGGAAACGACAGACGATCTGGGAGAGTGCCGTTTTCCCGAGGCAAAAAATTTCCGATGAGCGAGAACTCGTCTCGCGCATAGTAGCGTTTTGTGGCCCGTGCCGGGCGCTCAAGTCGCAGCGTAATCGCCTGCCGAATCGCGTTCTCAGCCGCGTTCATGTATCGTGAAAGGTGTACGTGTGAAACATCCAACGCTTCGCCAATTTTGTTGTAGCGATGCTGTTCACCATCTTCTGGCAATGTCTCGCGAATCTGGAGCCAAGGCAGGTTCAAAATGTCGCGTAAACTGTTCTCGTACTCGTAACGGTTTAGCCTACGATTTACAGCACGGCCATCCCGAGTGATACGTTGCTGATCAAGCTCCCTCATCTTGTTTGAAAGTTGTGCAAGGAACCTTTCTCGAGCCGCTTGTTCGGGTTGTTCTTCGCCCTTGGGAGGCATCTCCCCAGCTTCAACACGCTGGTGAATAAGAGCCAAATAGCGGACACTCGAAGTCTCAGGTTCCCAAGTTAACTTGGTGAGATCCAATCTTGATTCGACCGCATTGTCTTTATGGCAAGAGGCACAATGGTCGTGCAAAAATTGATCCAGCGGATTTTGCGATTCCCCACCCCAAAGAGCTTTTGAGGTGAACACAGCAAAATCAAATGCGGTTGCGTACACCAACACAATTGTAGAAACCAGATGAATCAGCAGTGTCGTTCGAACGAATCTTGCCATCTTGCGGGACTCCTTACCAACGCTCTCGACCGTACTTTTGCATTGA
>CAIXME010001008.1 GCA_903920425.1 uncultured Pirellula sp.
AACTGAAGATGAGTCCATTAACAGACTACCACTTTTCCGTACATACTCAACCGATCTGACTGAAGACGAACTACTGATTCTCGACGTAATGTTCGAATGCAGCGTCACGTACCCAATGCTGCGAAACTGCAATTTTGTCCCGCAGTTCAATGCTCGACCGCACAGCCTTGACGATGAAACGTTAGAATTTACGCTCGATAGCTTCAGGAGTCGCGGCATCACTTGTGATGAAGATCACAAGTTACGAGGGCATCACTATCTCTCTATTACACCAAAAGGTGGCGAGCTTTGGGCGGCGGAACGTCAGCCTAGATGGGAGCGTTATTGCACGGATTCCTATCCCGCGACTATACGTGGGCGAACAATCATGTCTGTCAAATGCACAACTTCTTCGGTGCGTGATGATTTTATCAGACTCCAGCCAGAATATCCGGCACGTACCAGGTCGGCTACAATCAACGACATAGGGCTGGTCCATTGGCGCGACTTTGGGAAACTATACATTGGCCTTGCTAGCTATGCGGAACCACGCGAATGGACTCCCCAAAAGTTCGACGAATGGCTGCCTAGACACCTAGCACACATTGAGCGGGTTGAAAAAGAGCGTAGTTGGTGGCGAACAGTTAATGAACTTCAGAAATTTGCAAGACCATGATTCGGTGCTGATTTACGAGCATTGGATGATGACCTGAAGTCCAATGCGGAAATCGCGACAGAACAAAGCGATGCAACGGAGCGGAAAAGGCGTTCCGATTTTACTGAAATCAAGATCACTCGCGTCATTTCCGCCCGCTGATCGCCAGCGTTCTCGCAAGTGACCAATTGGAGCAACACGGATGAGCCTCATAGCAAATAAGCAAACGAATGATCCTAGCCAGTCGAATCCTAAGATCTACGTCTCAGTAGCTTTTGCAATCGCTTTACTTTCGCCAATCATTTACTTTGTGAGTATCGCTCCTGCGTTCAAGATAGCAGCGAATATCGACGGGCTTGCTGGAGCGAAAGCTGCGCGTCGGTTGTACAAACCTCTATTTAATCATGTGCCCAGAATGACTCGATCGTACCTAGACCTATGCGGTGTATCTGACTTAGAAATATTTTTAGTCTTACAACCTGCACAGGGAGAATCGCCATGACATTGTTGCAGAGTGAGATGATTTTCACAGCAATTCACTCGTTCGCTTGAATAGCCTCCTTCAACCATAATAGGGGCAGGACGCAAGAACAAAGGGATGCAGGCAAGCCCTCGATCGACCGTTGTGTTTGGTGATTTTTTACTCGCTCGGGCTGACTGACCACGGTCGTTCGCCGGCATGTGCTTTGTGTCAAAGGAAACGATGTGCCTCGATTTACATTGCAGATGGTCTTGATTGCCTCGCTCACCTCCTTCGGGTGCGAATCTCGCGTGTCGCCTTCTAGCGCCTCTTCTACAAGAGCATCGTCGGCAGCGAATGCTTCACACACTATTGACCGTGTTCGCAAGATCGTATCTGAGCAAATGCGTGTTGCATTGGAGAAAGTAACACCAAAGACCTCTTTAGGCGACTTGGCTGCAGACGAACTCGATTTTGTCGAATTGATTATGGAACTTGAAGAATCGTTCTCGATTACAATCTCAGACACCAACGCCGAGGCTCTGACCGGAACGTCGGACTGGCAAAAAGGCATGAACAACGTAACCATTGAAAGGCTCTCGAGTCTTGTAAACGATTGCGGCAAATAGTCGTCGAGCAAAATGCTGGTCCGAGGCCCCAGACGGTCCGCTTCGAAATGGAAGCGTTGTTGGCGGGGCTCGGTCAACATAGCCGTTCGTCGGATTCGGAAGGAATGAACAAGGGGGCGGATAATTGACTAATCCTTATGCTTCAACTGAGCCCGATATGGCGTGGCACTCTGAATCAAATCGGATTTTGAGGCTTCCGAAGCTCGGAATGTTTCTCGGCTCGGTTTTGCTTTTGATTCTAGTCTGTTCAGGCTCCTTTATCCTGTACCTCTACATTCGTTACCCTGGTCTTGATGATCCAGATACGCGACCGGAGCGATACTGGCCCGGTTATGCCGTGTTAGCGCACTCTATAATTAGCTTGATTGCGGGATCGGTTGGTCTGCCAATCTTCATATACGCATCCAGGATGTTTCGTCATCGTCAAACACTGTTGCTCGCAACACATAGACCGTTGTGATAAACTTGCCCTGATGTTTCAATTCCTGCCTTAAGAGATCAACAAAACAAGACGCACCAAGTGGTGCACCGCATTCGCTACCGTCGCGTTGCTGACTTTTAGAAACGTGATCTCCGGCAACATCGGTGACCACTGACGTTCGGCGACAGAGGAGGGTTCTGTGACCAGCATTGATCGAGCTAGGCTAAACGCACTAGAGTCACGTCTGGGTGCAAAATTTCCTGCGGATTTCCTTGCTACGCTTTCCAATCGGGAACCGATTCGCGAGGGCAATGTGGTACTTAATGCACACGATCGTGTATGGGATATTCGAACGACATTCAAGCTTGATGATGGAGATCAATCCGATCAATTAGATTCAGTGTATAAGCTTGTCGGAGATGTGCTTCCAATTGGGATGTTGCCATTTGCAGAAGACTGGGGCGGCAATCTATACTGCATTGTGTTGACGGGAAACTCTGCGGGGAAAGTTGTCTGGTGGGACCATGAACGCGACGATGACGATGACTCTGTGGTGGCGATTGCCGAATCGATTTTGGAACTTTACTCCAATCTTGTTCCTGACCCTCGAGACTGATACGCCGAACCAAGCGATCCACCGCAGTTGCGGATCGGCCGTTTCCTGATGGCAAGTCCACTTGCCACGACATCGGTGATCGCGGTCATTATTATTTGCTAAACCAATGAGACCTGACCATTGAAAGTGAACTAGTTTGTTCCGATGCCAAAGAAAAGACCAAAAGCAAGCCTTCTAGACCTCGACGTAAATCATGTTCGGGCACGCTCCATTGACTTAGTAGACGACAAGGGCAAGACAAAAATGCGATTTTCTACGTCGCGAGAGACGGCAAGCGGTCCTGCAATGACGATAATTCAAGTGTGTGGTGCAGATGGTCTTCCAAAACTAGAGATGCAAGTGACTGACAACTCGCCTGGAATTCGACTTACATCCGAAACTGATCATGTTGGATTCTCGGTCTCGCTGAACGAAACATCAAATGGAATGATGATCGGAGACAAGCACGGGAGACCTGTGATTCGAATCGGAATATACCATACCGATAACGGCGAGAATCCTTTTGGCACAAACCCGCGATCGTTTTGTCCGACTTGGAGGACGAAATCGAGTCAATCGACGTAGCAATCAAAGAATGCAAGATCATACAACCCGTAAGAAACCGCAAATAACAATCCATTGGACACGAAGCCCTCGATCGGCCGTTTTGACTTGCGTTGAGTCAACTCCACGGGCTCGGTCATCGGCGGTCGTTATCCCACTTGAATCTGCGCGATGATGAGCAAACCCCTGGGACAATTAAAAGTCAACGATATGACGTTCGCTGTCCAGGACGCTGACTGCTCAATATTCGTCGGGCGAGTAGATGTGGACACCGCAACGACGGGTGGTGATCTTGCGATACGTAACAGTCCATTTCCGACGGCTGTTACATTCGAACAAATCGCTGGAAGGAAGTATTCATGCGTTGATTGTACGAAGGAATTGTTTGAGAACTCCATTTTCAGTCCCGCAGTGGTTTTTC
>CAIXME010001009.1 GCA_903920425.1 uncultured Pirellula sp.
GGGTTTGGCGACCATGGCGGGCGATTCGCTGGCATGGGCACATCGTTATCCAGTTTGGGTGTTGCCGTTCAAGCGACAGATCTGGTTGGCCACGGACGAAGTCCCGGGCGACGTGGCTGTATCGAGTCCTACGACCAGCTGCTCGATGAAGTGGCCATGAGCTTGGAACATTCCATGCGAACATTCCCAAGAGCTCCACACTTTCTATTTGGACAAAGTATGGGGGGAAACTTGGTGATCAATCTGGCGTTGCGGCGACCAGAGGTGGTGGCGAAAACGCACGGAATCATCGCAGGTTCTCCGATGTTGCGTGCAGGAAAAATGCCCAAAGAACGCATTATGGATGCGGGTCGTTGGTTGGCGACCAAGATTCCAAATTGGCGAATCAAGGCTCCCGTGGAAGTAGAAAAGCTGAGTCATGACCGACGCGCTCAGGATGCCTATTTGATGGACCGTTGGGTTCACCGCAACATGTCTTTGCGATTGGCTGCCGGCCTGATCGACACGGGTTTGTGGGCATTGGATCATGCCGATCAACTCGCTACGAAGATGCTGGTGATGCATGGGCTGGACGATACACTCACGTGTCCCAAATCGAGCGCTGAATTCTGTGAGCGATCCAACGGCTTCGCAACGTTTCGCGGTTGGTCTGGATGCCGTCATGACTTGCATGATGAACTGCAGCGAGAGCGGGTTTTTGATTACCTAACGCATTGGATGAAGCAACAGTGCATCGTTTCGTTCAAGATTGCCAGGGCACCGACATCCACTCCGACAGTCACCAGGGCAGCATAGGCCAGCGACACTCCCTCGCCATATGCGCTATCCGATGCAGCACGGGTCTCACTGCTTGCGACCAATGCCCAATGGCCTGCTATCCTGAAATGGGCTCCTGATTTCGAGATTGCGCCCAGTGACCTGACGGTGCTGCCGCGGCACCAAGTGGGCTATGCTCGAACGGCCACGAAGTCATCGCGACTCTATCCTTCGACTCCTCTCCTGTGAGACAGAGTCAAAATGATCGGTGATAAAACGAGCTCTATTTGTCCTTGCGATTGATCGACGAACAAGAAAACTTCTTGGCAAGACTTTTGAAAGACTCTTCGCCTGTCGGAATTACTTTGTTCACCGAAATCCACTTGAACTTTAAAGTGCGAAACTCCGAACCCAAATTACCATTCGACAAGCAAAAAATCGTGGTTTCCTCGGGAACGAAGACATCGTCGACTTCAGTAAGTCGTTGTGTCAGAGCAAATTCGAACCGATCCTGCTTGGACTCGCTCAACGTTGGGTGATATTGTTTGATTTGAAAGGAAACAGGCCAATAGCCACGATGTGGATCAAAGACGAACTGGAGTCCTCTCTCTCGCTCGTGGACAAGTATTTGATTTTCATCTGTCCGAGTAATTGAGCCCGTCGTCCGTCCTCCAGGTTGTGAAAAATCCATCTTGGAATGAATTAGTAACAAATCTTCGAATGCATAGTACTTTCCTAATCCCTGCTCGCAAAAGGCCAACCCGGAAGCCAATGGGTCGAAGTACATTGGATTCACCTCGATACCATTTTCATGAACAAATAATGTCCCCCGCCCATTGCCGGAAAAGTGCTTTCGATCAGTCTTTCCTGAAAGCCGCCACTCCCCACCAGGATGATTCGGCATAGGATTCTTGGCAGCGAAAACCCAATGATCTTCTAGTCGAGAAAACTCAAAATAGTAATTTGCGGTAGTCTTATCCGAAACTTCACTTAACCCTTTTCCAACATCTAACTGTTGGGTTTCGGTGATTTCGACCTGATACGCAACAATCGATTCTCGACTAGCTGCAACCTTCTGGCACAACTCTCGCATGCTGGTCGGGACACGAATTGCTTTCGATGCCGGTTCGTCCCCTGTGACTCGATCATTGCAAACGATTAGTAACAATGCCATCCAACCAAAGAGATGCTTCGTCATCATTGTGTTTCCCCATTCGCACATGGCGATTTAACATTTGGGCAATTCTTAAACATCGCGATGCCATTAGGTGTTTTTCATTAGGAAAAGGCACCCAATGCAGACGTTCCTCGATTCGAAACAGTTAGTCTAACAAAAAAGGCCCGACCAACTTGTACAGTCCAGTACGTAAAAATGGGTAATTTCCGCCAGATCAAATACTGACTACTACAAATCAGCGATTAAGCATTTTATTGACCCGTTGCTCTATCTCCTTGGCTGACGATTCAAATTCTTTCGAACCAACTTCAGCCAGTTGGTCTTTTGGTTGTTTCCAATCAAAAGATGTGGACTGAGTGAGCGAATCTTTGTTTCCTGCTTGAGAATACTTTTGAATAACCTTTACAGGAACCGTTATGTCTTCCCCGTTTAATTCCCGCTTTTCCCACTGGCACGAAACCGATCGATCAAGGTTCAAAATGTTGGAAGGATCGAGGGCGTCATCTCGGTCTGCCTTTAAATTGAACCATTTTATGGACAAAACATACCCTTCGTCATCTCCCTCCGAAGAGACGAGCAGTTCGACGCCAACATAGATCTTTTGGTCATTTCCCGGGTTGGAGAGATCAAGTAAAATCTTGAAAACCTTTACGGATTTGTCCTTTCCAAAGTGTTTCACAACCTGTTGGTCGGCAACGAGGAGTTTGGAACGTTTTTTGTTGAGAATTAGCTCAATGCATTCGTCCAGTTGTTTCTCGTCTACGCTCGGTTCGATTGGTAACGCAAAACACAGGGGCAAGGCCTTCCAACGCAACGTTCTTGCAGCCTCAATGCAATTTCCGTCGCGACAATTGATTGCACCTTCCGCGAATCCCTTAGTCCATGCTTTTCCAGATTTCGCATCCCCCGTTCTAAACATAGTCTTTGTGCTATCGCTTTGACCCTTGTTTTGCAAACTAAGATACCACATCCCTTCGGTGTCACTAATTTGGAACTTGGTTGAGTCAAGTAGAATCTCGCGGACAATTCTCACAGATGAAAACGTCGTCTCGCTTTCAACAATGGATTGAGTTCGCTGCCTCACAATCTCTAACTCGTATGACTTGATCTTGCTTGACCAGTCAAGAGTTTTCACGAATGCTTCAAAAGCCTCTTTTCTCAAGTCTTGCCCGATTGCCGGTGGAACGAAAAAAACTACCAAAAACAAAAAAGCAATCGATCTCATCTGCATTATCCTTACATCACAAATCTGATCAGGCGCTCCCACCTTCCGAATAATTTCGCCTAGCAGTGTACCTTCTTTTACTTGACGAAGTTCAAATTGGAATCAAATCAACATAGATCAATTGATTTACATATTTAGACAAACGAGCTGTTTGGTGCACCACCCATTGCTGCCCCCCCCATCGATCATCGATTGATGGATCGCTTTCCTTCTGCCACGAATTCTTCCGTGACTACCGATTGCTTGAATCCACAGACGCGAAACGTTACATCGCGCACCGGCGTATGCAGTGGGGTCGCATCGCATTGGAATTCCAAATAATGAACGCCCGGCGGAACTTCGATGACTTTGTCCACGAAAACCGGATCTTGTCCAATTCGCAGCTCCTCATTCATACCCAAACCCAAACCCTTCACAACAGCACTTGCCGAAGGTTCGGTTGCTGCTGCAACACCAAAATGAAGTTCCAGGGTCTGCTGCTTGTCACCCAAATTGTGAATCTTCAACCGTGCCGATTTTCCTCGTACCCATCGGAACCGATCGGTAGGATAGACTTCCTCCAGATCCGCTCCTTGCCACTCGGTTAGCACAGGGTGCATCGCAGCGTACTTCGTTCGTTCAAACTTGTCGGGTGTTAACTTGGCTTGAAGCTTGGCCTCGTATCCTTGAATTGGAAAGAAGCTCAATCGTCCGTTATCGCTCACGCTTGGCTCGATCCCCAGCGCCGCAGCAAACGCAGACTCCATCTTGGCGCCATGGTCAGCGTATAGTTTTCGATCGATGTAGATCCCGTCAAACTCCATCATGGCCAACGTCTGTAACGCTTCTTCCGGAGACTGGCTGTCAATCCAATCTTGGATCAGTGCAGGGGCTCGTCCCAACACCGCACCGAAACTCCACGTCAACGTATCGGAATGCAGGTAACCTCGGAAATGCGTATACGGGTCGTACTGAATCGCAGGACCGACTTGAGAGAGAAAGTTCTGAACAGGGTACTGAAAAATCTTTCCCGACTTGCCAACCGAATCGCCAATATGATCCACAAATTTTCGATCGCTCTCAAACTCCGCCAATTCCGCGGGGCCTGTCATGCGACAGTAGCGACTCGTTTCGTAACCGCTCAGGATCGCACACACGCATAGTCCAACATAAAAGGCAGGCGTTGCCCATCGTCGTCCTTGCAATGTCGATTTCATCGCATTGGATTGCATGCGAGCAATCCAAAAGCCTACTGGAACCAGCGAAAAGAACATGATGTAGATGCTGATCCGATTGTATCCGCGCAATGCTCCACCTGAGAGCAAATTCGTTAAAGCACTAAAGCCGCCTACGGTCGCGAGCAATAACGTTGCCACGTTGAGGATACTCATCGCATCGATGGTGGAGTCCATCGATCTCGCGCCACGATTCTGCCGGAACAGCAGCCAGCCGACCAAGGCGATAAAACCTATGGCTGCGACGCTACCCAGTGCGGGTGCTGAACCCTCGCTCGGCGCGATGGTTCCATGCTCGTACTTGTCTCGCAATCGATCCAGCTTCTTGATCGGATGGTTCTCCGCAGGGAGCAGCAACGAAGCAATCTTCAAACCATACATCTCGCCGTGATTCCAGTTGCGGACCGTGGCCAGCGCGGGAGACCTGTTCTTGCCGTACATGGCGGAGTAGATCAGGTTCGGAGAGATGTTGACAATGAAGAAACCAGCGATCATGCAGATCAACGCACCAGCGCGAATGGCTGGTTGCCACGAATGAAGTCGAATCGATGCAAACGGCCCCGCCACCAACAACAAGAATGCTGCGAAGATGGGATAGTATGGAAAATCGAATCCCAACGCCGCGCAGATCAAAACCGCTGCAAACGTTGGAAAAGCAAACGGCGTCCATCGCAACCGCCCCTCTTGGCGATTGAAGAACAGATCCTTTCGATCTTGAATGACCCAAGCGATGATAATCATCGACAATGGCACCGTAAAGTAACATCCTAACCATAGGTGCGACTCTCCTCGCCAAAAATGGTAAGGTGCAAACGCAAAGACCATACTCAAGAACACGCTTGGCCACAGAGGCATCTTCATGGTCTTGAATGCCGCCAGAGTGCATATCGCGATCAACGGAAAGCTGATTAAAAAATACCAGTTCAACAATCGAAACGCATTGTTATCGAACATCGCCATCAGTTTAATGATCGCAATATGGAGGCTCGGGTTCGATGGGTAGTCATAAAACTCCATCCGCATCGGCGCTCCAAGCCGCTCGCTTTGCAGCCACCAGCCTTCTTGAATCGTCGTCTTGATTGGCACCGTCACCAGGAACGCATCGTGCGCATACTCAAAAGGGATCGACAAGTCCTTGCGGAATACATCCAAGGCTAAACAAACACCGAGCAATGTTACAGCTGGTAGCAACAGGAATGCCAACAACCAACTTCGCCTGGTACCATGTGTTACCTTCGCGATTTCCTCGGCCGGCTTATCTCCTGAATCGATCGAAGATTGGCTTGAAAGTGTCGACATAAACTGCATCCTGTAACGGTTATAAAGGTGAACGATCAAGCGGCTTTGGAAAATGGAATTGCGATAGAGCCGGCATCCGATGCGGTTTCGTCCGCGACATTGACTTTGCTTTCCACAATCGTCAGTGGTTGCTTTTTCACTTGCCGGTAGATGCGTCCGATGTACTCACCCATGATGCCAAAGAAGAGTGCATTCAAGCTCGTCGATACGAGCACTAGTACACTCAACGTCGTGAATCCTGCGGGCCAGTCTTGACCCACCGTCAACCTGGCAGCGCTGTAGACAGCGATCACGATCATCGCAATGCAAAAGATTGCTTGGCTGCAATACGTAGCGAGTCGCAATGGCATCGTAGAATGATTGAGGATGCCATCAATGGCGAGTTTCATGAGATCGCTGAAGCTAAATTTGCTCTCGCCCGCGATCCTTGCATCGCGATCGTAGGGAATGCCAACTTGGCGGAAACCAAGCGTGGTGATAATGCCTCGCAAATAGGGAGTTGCATCATCAATTTTTCGCAGTTGCTCGACGATACGACGATCCACCAACCGAAAGTCGCCGGCATCGAGCGGTAGCTTGTGCTCGCTCAGAGCATTGAGCATGCGATAGAAGATCTTGCGCATGGCGGTGATTACGAAACCCTCTTTACGCTCGCGCCGAACACCGTACACGACTTGATATCCTTCTTCCCATTTCTGCAGGAAGTCTAGAATCATCGATGGGGGATCTTGAAGATCGCAATCCAATTGAATAACGGCATCCCCGGTCGCATTGAGGTATCCCGTCATGATGGATGCTTGGTAGCCAAAGTTTCGGGAGAATCGCAAAACACGAATCCGCGTATCCTGCTTTGCCAAACCAGATAGGATCGCAAAGGAATTGTCGGTGGAGTGATTATCCGTAAAGACGATTTCATACCGATATCGATCCGAGACAGGATCAAGTGTCGATTTTACCGTCTCGTACAATCGAACGATGTTTTGGTCTTCGTTCAATACGGGAACGACAATCGAGACGAGTGGTAATGTGTCATCCATGACGTTATTCACAAGTTAAGTGTTTACTAAGCAATGTTCGCGACCAGCAGCTTTGGCTGCTCGATCAACCGACGTTTTTGAGGACGCCCGTGCTGCAGGTCTCTTGGCAATTGGAGACCGGCTTTTCCGGTACGTGCTCTCCGGACAATCCAAATTTGATCGAATCTACGATCCAATCGAGCATTTCAGTTGTTAGGCCAGGGAACACGCCGACCCAGAATGTGTCGTTCATAATGCGATCGGTATTGGTAAGGTCGCCGACAACGCGATGCTGAATCCCTTGGTAGGCCGGTTGGCGAAGCAGGTTTCCAGCGAATAGCAACCGAGTGCCGATTTTGCGAGACTCCAACAAGCGAGTCATATCAAAGCGACTGATGGGTGCGTTTTCCTTGACGGTAATGGGAAATCCAAACCAACTAGGAGTGCTGTTGGCTGTTGCCTTGGGCAACTCAATGAGATCCGAGACCGAGGCCAAGCTAGCAGAAAGGTAATCGAAATTCTCGCGTCGACGTCGAATGAACTCCGGTAGCTTTTTGAGCTGGCTGACGCCAATCGCGGCCTGCATATCGCTTAGCTTGAGGTTATAGCCAATATGGCTGTACGTGTACTTGTGGTCATAACCCTCTGGCAAACTGCCCAGCTGCCAACAAAACCGTTTTCCACATGTATTATCGACACCAGGCGGGCACCAACAATCTCGGCCCCAATCACGGTACGATTCAATCAACTTTTTAAGCTTGGTTGATCGAGTCAGAACAGCGCCACCTTCGCCCATGGTCATATGGTGTGCTGGATAAAAACTCACCGTTGCGATGTCGCCAAATGTTCCGACCTTTTGGCCATCATATTCTGCGCCTACGGCATCGCAACAATCTTCAATTAACCAAAGATCATGCTTTTGGGCAAACTCCGAAACTGCTTTGAGATCGAACGGATTGCCTAGCGTGTGCGCGATCATGATGGCGCGTGTCTTTTCGCTGAGCGCCTCTTCCAACCGGCTGATGTCGATGTTGTACGTTGGAATGTCGACGTCCAAGAAAACCGGGACAAGCCCGTGTTGCAACATCGGATTGACCGTGGTGGGAAACCCTGCCGCAACTGTGATGACTTCGTCGCCGGGCATCAAACGATCTTTGCCAAGCTTGGGCGATGTCAGAGCGGCGATCGCGAGCAAATTGGCGCTGGACCCCGAGTTGACCAGCAAGCAAGAACGCTGGTCCATGACTTTGGCAAACTCTCGTTCGAATTCATCGGCAAATCGACCCGCCGTCAACCAAAAGTCCAACGATGCATCCACCGCATGCTGGATGTCATCGGCATCGAATACTTTACCGCTTACGGGGACGTGCGTCTGTCCTGGCACAAACTCTTTCGCTGGCCATGCCGCAGAGTAATACTCTCCCACCTTTTCGCGGATCGCATTTCTCAGTTCGTTTGCTTGTGGATTTGACATATACCTTTAAGCCTTCCTTCGTAAGTCGATCAAGCTGCAGCAGCCGAGGATGAATTCCATTCGAGCTCAACGGTCGCTCGAATTCCTTGTACTAGTTCGTAATTTGGTTCCCAACCTACGGCCGATTGGAAACGAGACGCGTCCCCCACAATGCTGTGTGGCTCGCCGATTCGAGTGGGGCGTGCCCCCCATCGCAATAGATTTCGCGGTCGGTTCATCGCATCGGCCAACGTTTCGCATACATCGCGTACAGTATGCCCGACGCCGGTACACAAGTTGTAAACGGTATGAGGGACCAGCTGGTCAAATCGCGAGACCGCAGTGCAGAATCCAGCGGCCGCGTCGTCGATGAACATCCAATCGCGAATTTGCGTCCCCGCAGTAAGATCGATCGGTTGGTACGCGTGCAGTCCCCGCGTCAAAGTAGGTATCAGCCGCTGAGGAGCCTCGCCAGGTCCATAGACCCCAAACAATCTTAGAACGACGAGCGGCAAATTGAGATGCTTCGACAATCCCAAAGCAAGCTGGACCGAAGCTGCTTTCGTTGCACCGTACAGACTGAACGGGTCGACTAGATCGCGCTCCGTCAATTGTTGGGCCGAACCATCAGCGTACTCAAAGCAACTGCCTGTATGAATGAAAGACGAGCATCCAACGGCGGATGCAGCCCGAATCAGATTCACGGTGAAGTCGACGTTTCCAGCAATCAAACCGTACGCGTCTTCCCCTCGCGATACAACACCTGCGGCCGCTAGATGCACGACCGTCGTCGGTTGAATGGATCTAAAGACCGTTTCTATTTCTTCGTAAGTGCCAGTGCGGCATTCGTGTAGATGGAGCTCAGGTACGCGACTCGCAAGCGTACTCGCGTTGGATCGAACCATTCCAAACGTGGAATACCCAAGATCGATCAAGCGGCGTGCAACTGCTGAGCCAACGAATCCACTGACGCCGGTAACGAGTACCCGTCCTGTGCTCTCCATTGTTGCCACCTTTCTTGATAGGCCATGATTTGATGTCCCATGGTGTGCCAATACTGGTCGGAATCGATTGCTGTCGCTCGATACCAATCGACCGTCCACTCCAGCCGTTCTCGCATCGAAAGCAATGGGGCCCAGTTCAATTCCGCGTGAGCCTTGCTGGAATCCAACTTGAGGTACTTGGCCTCATGCGGACCCGTCATGGTCGCTTCTTCAATGATTTGGCCTCGCTGCCAATGGCTGATCATGGCATTGGCAAGCACACGGACGGTCACGGCATCCGATTCCGATGGACCGAAATTCCAACCTGACGCGTACCGCTTGGGGTCATCTAATAGAGCTGCACCCAATTGCAAATACCCACTAACGGCCTCCAACACATGCTGCCAAGGTCGGATCGATTCAGGACGTCGCAATACCACAGGCTGATCAGCCAAAACCGCCCGCACAATATCCGGGATCAATCGATCCGATGACCAATCGCCGCCACCGATGACATTTCCTGCACGACCGCTGGCTATCCCAAGCGTCCGACCATCAGAGGAGTAAGAGCGTCGAAACGCAGCTGTGACCAGTTCGGAACAACCTTTGCTGGCACTGTACGGATCGTAGCCACCCATGGCTTCGTCTTCGCGATATGGCCAATGCCATTCCCGATTCTCGTAGCACTTGTCCGATGTCACATTGACCACCGCCTTGACGGAAGAACATCGACGTGCCGCATCCAGCACATGCACCGTTCCCATCACATTCGTGGCGAAGGTCTCGATCGGCTCCGCATACGACAAGCGTACCAACGGCTGTGCAGCGAGATGGAACACCAGTTCGGGCTCAATCGCATTCACGTAATCAGACACTGCGTTCGCATCGCGGATATCCATTTCGCGAACATCGAACTCGCGATTCAAGTCCGGAACGAATCCGTCCGGGCCAGCCAACGGCGCTAACCCAAACCCTGAGACATGCGCGCCGAGCTGGTTAAGCCACTTTCCTAACCACTGACCCTTGAAACCGGTAAGTCCGGTCACTAGAACCCTTTTGCCGCGATAAGCCTCCGAAAAAGTTGTCATCCTGTGTCCCCTTCCATGGAGCCTTATTGCTATTCCACATTTCTTCTAACATCTGCTTTTCGCGTAACGTGTCCATCGGTTGCCAAAAACCGTTGTGACAGAACGCACGCAATTGCCCGTCTTTGCTCAGCCGCTCCAATGGAGACTTTTCGAGAACACAACTGTCTCCATCCAAATAGTCAAAGACCTCTGGCTCAAAGACAAAGAATCCTCCGTTGATCCACCCTTCAGATGTCTGTGGCTTCTCCGCGAAACTGCGAACCACACCACCATCCAAATCGAGGCACCCAAATCTCGCAGGCGGATGCACCGCCGTTATGGTCGCAAGACATCCATGGGACTGATGAAAGTCTACCAACTCAGAAATATCGATGTTGGCAACACCATCACCATAGGTTGCCATGAACCGCTCATTGCCAATCAACGGTTCCAATCGCCTAATACGCCCACCAGTCATCGTGTTGGAACCGGTGTCGATCGGCGCTACTTCCCAATCTGGCAAATCTGCGCGCACGATCTTCTTAGATCCATCCTGCAGATTGAGCGACCAATCGCTGTTGCGAATTTGGAAGTTCGAAAAATAGTCCTTGATGTATTCGCCTTTGTAACCGCACGCGATTAAAAAGTCACGGAAGCCGTGAGAATGATAGATGGACATAACATGGACGAGTATCGGTATCCCACCTATCTCGACCATGGGCTTGGGACGAAGACTGGTCTCTTCGGCTAGACGCGTGCCCAATCCGCCTGCAAGTATAACGGTTTTCATGTGTCCTCCTTGTTGACAGCGGCGGTAGCATAGATCAATTACACAAACTGCGCCAATACGAAAACTTTAAGCCATTTTCGAACTTTAGCGAAAAATCGTTGGGTTTAATACGAAAC
>CAIXME010001010.1 GCA_903920425.1 uncultured Pirellula sp.
CCAAAATGAGTAGACACAAATCTGGCTGAGCACAGGAAGGCTAGCTGGAAATACGATCCAAATCCCTATCGTGAGCCAAGCATAGCTTGCGATCGGCTGTCGGGCAAAAAAAAATCGATACTGCGCGATGGACTGCAAAAAACCAAGCAAAAGGTAGCCTAGGACCACGCCGACGGCTTGGAAATTCATATAAAATTCCGCGTCGTAGGGGATGTTTTGGTCGAAGTTGTCAGCGTCCCCATAAATCAGATGGTTGAAGCGAATGACGCCGCTGGTTTCTCGAAATGGTTTGCCGATCACTGGTATTGGGTAGAGTATTGACGAAATGATCGTGCCGCTTTGCTGCGTGTTGGAGTCGCTATCTACTCCTTCCAAGATAAATGCGGTCAACTGCGGTCCGGCCCCATAGATTTGAATCTCATCGACAACGCCTTGCTTGTCTCCGAACGAGGTTACCTCGCTGAGAGACAATTCCGAGATTTGCATCGAGGTGGATCGATACTCACCGAATACGAAAGCTACCACGAGTAGAAAGCTGCCCGCAGCGGCTGCGACGGCGAACGAAATATGGCGAACGTGTTTCGAGTATGCGGCTGTCAGAGCCAGAAGCGGAGCAACCATGTTTCCGCGGTTGTAACTGAAATTGGCCAGCATCAGCAAGGCAGCAACCGAGGCCGTTGCCATCGCAATGACGATGAGATTGTCTTTTCGATTCCGACGCTGCACCCACTCGCTCCAGGTCCAGACGATGGAGAAGCCTAGGAAATGGCGAAGGAGATTTCCGAGGGCGCCGGCAATAGTGGCCGCTTCTTCGTCGCGCAATCGCTGTTCGTCGGGCGACGTTGCGTATGCGATGAATCCACCGATGCCACCGTAGTTAAATATCCAGCCGATCAATCCGACTCCCGCAAACGCAGCCATGATGGTGAGCGTGGTGCTCGAAATGGTATTTGGCAATACCGTCTCTCGATAATTGGCTTTCGGATCAATGGGTTTGGAAAACAATTGAAAGCCAACGCAGAAAGCCACGTAGCCCAGTACGCGCAGCCCGATCGCAAAATTGATTAAGTGTTCTGGAGGCAGGTGAGTCAGTGTTCCGAGGGAAGGTCCGTAGTAGCCAATCAAGACCGGGACGAGAACGATTTGTACCCAAAAGAAGAACTGTGCAAAATTACCAGGGCAGACCGGCGAATCCAGGTTCACCCAGCACGCAGGAAGAAATAGATGAACCAACGTAAACGCCACGATGCCGAGCATCGCCAGCGGGTACACGTGTGCTAACGGCGAAAATACAAACGCAGCCAGCGCCACAAGATTGACGCCTGTTATTGCAATCTGTGGGCCGAGAGTCAATTGGGCGATCTTTGCATCCATCACAGTTTCGCCGCTCTACTCAGCAGCCCTATCATCCTTGGAATGCCGAATGGCGGGCACAATCAACGCCACGGCGGTAACACTATATGCGATCAAGTAGGCAAGCGCTAGTCCTTGCTCACGCCAGAGCGGAACCAAGATCCATGCTACCAAAGTCAATACGCAGCTGAGCAAGATATCCATAGCGAAACGCCAGCTCATTGCTCCTTTGCTAATGAGTACTTGACCCAAAAGATTATTCATCACAACGGCGATCGTCGAACCCGACAGAATGATCAATGTCATGGCGCCTTCTCGATACTCGGTGCCAAAGAGATTCATTGCTTGGGCAGCGAACAGCATCAAAGCCGCTGTGGGGATAGCAACAACTGCCAGGTTGATCCAGAGGCTCGCTCGAAAGAGTTTGCGGAAGCCATCCGCTTCTTTCTTGCCATGCATATTGCTCAGCATCGACAACAACAGCTGAGAGAATGTTGCGGGGAGGAATAGGAGAACTTGACGCCATCGATCTGCAGCATTGAAAACACCGAGCGCTGCGTAACCATTTTGCTCATTGACGAGCAACACGTTGACATACCAAAAGGCGAGCGTGGTTACCAAGCTGGCTGCAATGGCCAGACCGCTAAATCGGAGCATGGCAGTAACGTCGGCGAGTACCGCTGGTCCGGAAAAGGCGTCCATCCAGCGATCGGGGAATGCTTTGTTGAGTGCGAGTTGGCTGACAAAGACGGCCACGACCTCTGTGAGTACCAAGCCAATCACTCCACCCATGACGCCAGCATAGTGGACGCCGATCAGCAGTCCAAGAAACAGGCATACACCGCGTAGGATGGTCACGCGGGCAACGGTGCGAAAGTCACCAAGTCCTGCGAGTGCTCCAGACTGAACGCCATTGATGGCACCAAACAAAATCAGTCCAGTGGCTACCTGCAGTTCTCTCACAAGGTGAGGAGCTCGCATTACCGACGTCGCTAACTCACCGGCGAAGATAAACATCACGATCGCGCCGAACATGCCGGCGATCATGCTGATGAAGATCGTCAACAGGATGCACCTGCTGGCTTGCATCGGATTCACCGAGCGATATTCCGCCACAAATTTGGTTGCAGCTAGTCCCAGTCCTGCACCGGCGAGGACGCCGAACAAGCCTTGAGTGTTTTGAATCATTCCTAGTTCGCCGAATCCTTCGGCCCCTAGCGTGCGGGCTGCCAAGACGGAGGCAACCAGCGTTAGGCCGCGGGACACCACGGCGCCGATGAGGGACCAATAAACACCGGTCGCAAAGCTAAATGCGATCGATTTTTCTCGTGCGCCGACCGCAGCGTTTGGGCACCCAGCAGTCATTGCATTTCCCTCACTTTGTTCGCAGACCAATTCGAACCCAAATTCCTGAGACCGTACGGCACCTTGGGCAATCGCTAGCTAACAAGGTGCCGGTTGTGTTGGTAGCCGACGATACGTTAAACTTGAACGCCTCTGGCTGCTATCTTATTACTTCGACCGTGTCTCGCCACGCGAGTGAATTTAAATCCTCGACTGCGGTTTTTGAGCTGGTGCTTTCTGGTGGATTCTCTCCATGTATCCCACTGATCAGACAGGAGGGCGATTCCAATCCCGCCAACGAGTCCGAGCACCATAAAGAACAACAAGATGTTCGATTTCTGTGGGCTCACTGGGAGCACCGAGAGGGATGCTGGTTGGATCACTTGTACATTGGATATTTTGTCCTTGAGCAGTGCGTTATCAATTCGGGCGTCTTCGGTCTTGGTTGCATAGGAAAGGTACTTCGATTCGAGGTGCCGAACGTTTACTTCGCATTGTGTAACCAGGATCTCATTTTCGTTCAAATCTACGAGTTCTTTTCGCAAGTCCACTAGCTGGCTTTGCAGGCTTTGCTTCTGGGCAACCAGAGCAGCGCGGCTGGAATTGTCGTTGGCGCAGATGGCTTGTACGATTTCGTCTCGCTCAGGATTTTCTTCCTTGAGGAGAGCGGCCATTTCTTCGACTTGTGTTTTCAGAGCGAGGACACGTGGGTGAGCCGCTTTGAATTTCGATCGAGCTTCTTCGAGTTGAGCTTGCAGTTGGAACAACTTATCTCGCATGGTAGCGATTCCGTCGTTAGGCGCACCGGCCATCATCTGCTTTAGCAAAGGTTCAGGAAGGTTGTCGATCGAAGCTTTCAAGGTACGCATTTTCGCATCGGCTGCGGAGAGCGATGCTGTGACATCGTTGATCCGAGTTTGGACTGCGTTGATTTGGCTTTCCAGTGCGGAGCGACGGCCTTGGATCGATGCAAGATCGCCACGGTTTTTCGCATCGCGTAGTTTCGCTTGTGCGGTTTCGAATTCGTCACGCAAACGATTCGATTGTTCCGTCAAGAACTCGTAGGACCCCGCAGGTCGGCTTAGTTGCAAGTGATCGTCCATAAACAGCTTGGTCAACACCGAAACCGTTTGATGGGCTTGTTCAGGCGTATCTCCTTTGGCCGCGATCCGAATGACCATCGACGATTTGGGTGACGTGATCGAAAGACGGGACTTGAATATTGCGAATGCTCTTTCTCTGGCCAAGGGTGGCAGTTCCAGTGTGCTAGGAAAGGCCAGGTCCATTGCCTTTTCCAGGATAGGACGGCAGCGCAGATGCTCAAGCATCGTGGTTATTTCGGACTCACGTGAAATGTTGATTGCAACGGCATCGGCTTTGTTGATCGTTGGATCGAGGCCTGCGTTTTCCCAACCGACGCGAATGAACAGCTTCGCTTCTGATTCGTATTCGCGTGGAGCGTAGGCAATCCAGGTAAATCCCAGACCGATGGCGACTGCCATGATTGCTACCATCCTGAACTTGTAACGGAACAGGATGTGGTAGTAATCCCAGAGTGTCATAGAACGGGCATCGCTCATGAAGGGCTCCTGGCGGGCAACGCGTTCGGTGTCAGTGTCGATGAGGCATTGTGGAACCCGAAGTCTTGTTTCGCGTCCTTTCGTTCGCGAACCGAGTGAATGACCCCGACGATTCGCGTCAGGTCGCTCGTGCTGAGACTGGATCCGCTAGGCAAGCACAGGCCATTTTTGAATAGCTGTTCGGAAACTCTTCCGCCACGGACGCGATATTGAGCGTACGCTGGTTGCATGTGCATTGGTTTCCAAAGAGGTCTCGATTCAATGTTCTCGCTTTCGAGCGCCAATCGAATGTCTTCGCATGTGGCACCGAAAAGCTCTGGATCAACCGTGATGCAGCTGAGCCAGTTTGTGGAACGGCCGGCAGCCAGCTCAGGTGCGAGCTCGATACCTGGTAGTTTGCCGATCTCTTGTTGGTAAAAGCGGAAGTTGTCTTGACGCTTTTGTACACGTTCGTCGAGCACACGCAATTGTCCACGCCCGATCGCTGCCAGCAGATTGCTCATGCGGTAGTTGTAACCAACGACGGAGTGTTCGTAATGAGGAAACGGATCGCGTGCTTGAGTTGCCAAAAAGCGTGCTCGATCGGCCCATTCCTTTTTCGAGGTCACGAGCATTCCGCCCGAGCTGGTGGTGATGATTTTGTTGCCGTTGAACGAAAAGCAACCGATGTCACCGAAGCCGCCTGCAGCTTTGCCGTTGTAGGTGGCTCCCAACGATTCCGCAGCATCTTCGATGAGCGGAATTTGGTATTGGTCGCAAAGCCCACGGATCGCATCGTAATCAGCGCACTGTCCGAGAATATCGACGGCCAGTACTGCTTTGATTGGCCGACCGCGTTGGGTTGCTTCTCGCAGCTCTTCTGCCAGCAATACGGGATCCAAGTTCCAGCTGTTCGTTTCGCTGTCGATGAATACGGGGTTAGCTCCAACGTAGCGAACTGCGTTAGCGGTAGCCACAAAGGTCAGTGTCGACGTAGCAACTTCATCGCCCGGTTCGATGCCCAAAATGAGCAGTGCAAGATGCAGTGCGGATGTCCCGCTGGACAACGCGACAGCATAATTGACTCCAACCTTTTCAGCGAATTCACGTTCGAAAGCTTCTACGTGTGGTCCCAGTGGAGCGATCCAGTTGGAGTCGAACGCCTCGAGCAACAAGTCACGCTCGTTAGGTGACATGTGTGGTGGCGAAAGGTAGATTCGGGATGCGATTGCTGTATTTGGATTGGTGCTCATTATCGATCTCCACTGACAGGGCTTGTTTCTTTTCGATAATCTTCGACGCCGCTGAACTGGTCAGCTCGCGACTGTGTTTGTGTTTCAAACTCTTCTGCACTGTCGTTTTCAAAGTCGGCGGTTTCGGGGATGCGAAACTCGGGGACTAGTTCTTTGAGTCGTGCCAGCAACACTTCGGCGTCACCATCGACTAGGTACTGCAGTTCTTGGAGTGTGTCCCGCAGTTCTGTTAGGTCGATTGGTCGGTGGAACGCTGAGTGCAATTTCGGATGCCCTGTTGGGAATCGTTGTTCATCATCAAAGTAGAGTTCTTCGTATAGCTTTTCGCCTGGACGAATTCCGGAGTAGACGATCTCGATAGCGTCGCGAGGTAGTCCGGAGAGTCGAACCAGGTCGCGAGCAAGGTCAACGATTTTGATTTGCTCACCCATTTCGAGAACAAAGATCTCACCGCCTCGCCCCATTGCTGCTGCCTGGAGAACGAGTTGCGATGCTTCATGGATGGCCATAAAGAATCGTTTCATTTCCGGGTGTGTTACCGTGATTGGGCCGCCACGACGGATTTGTTCTTGAAAGAACGGGACAACGCTACCAGCCGATCCGAGGACGTTGCCGAAGCGGACGACCACGAATCGGGTTTTGGATGCAGTCGACATAGCGTGAACGTAGTCTTCAGCGATATGCTTGGAAACTCCCATGATGCTCGATGGGTTTACCACTTTGTCTGTGGAAATGTAGACGAAGTGACTTACCCCGAATTCATCTGCGAGATTCGCCATCTGGGCGGTGCCGAAGACGTTATTCTTGACCGCTTCGCCTGGATGCATTTCTAGCATGGGGACGTGTTTGTGGGCTGCAACGTGGAGGATGACATCGGGACGGTACTTTTCCAACAGAGTACGCATTCGACCCGCATCGGTAACGTCGCCTAACGCATTGACCAAACGGCAGTCTTTCTTTTTGTTGCGAAGTTCCATATCGATGGTGTAGAGCGCGGCCTCGGAGCGTTCGATCAGGACCAGTGTGTCCAACGGGAACGCGAGTAGTTGGCGACAGATCTCTGAACCGATACTGCCCCCTGCACCTGTAACGAAAACCGTTGCACCTTCGAACAGCTGCTTTAACGCAGAGACATCGAGCTGCACAGGATCGCGGCGGAGAAGGTCAGAAATCTCAATTGGCTTGAGCGGAATATGCTTGGTTCCATCGAGAATTTGGGTCAACGGTGGAATGATCTTGAGGTTGAGCTTGGCCGTTTCGCAGCTTTCCATCAATTGGCGAAGCTCTTTACCGGAAAGGCTGCCCGCAACAATGATCACATCGGTTGCATGGTGCTTCTTGGCTGTCGCCACCAAGTTGGATGTGGAGCCCAGGACTGGGATACCGCCAATGTATAGACCTGTTTGCTTCGGATCGCGATCGAGGAAACCGCAGATCTTGAATGGGAATCCAGCGTGGGTTTGCAATCGTTGGGCAAAAATCTTGTCCGACAGATCCGCACCAACCAATAGTGCGCGATGCCTTTGTGTACGACTGATGAAGGGCCAAAAATGCTCATGAAGCAATCGCCATCCAGACCGAAGGCAACCAAGGCCCAGGATGGTTCCTGCGAAGTCCATTAC
>CAIXME010001011.1 GCA_903920425.1 uncultured Pirellula sp.
ACGAAAGAATGTTTGGTTGGCGTCAAAAAGGGTTTTATTCCAGGCGCAATGAGCGCCGCACCGACAGCAGACGCGACTAAGGCAACGGGTGCTGCACCATCGTCCCCAACCGCTTCATCCTCTGCCTCGCCAGCACCTGCAGCTTCCAGTGGCGGGGACAAGATGCGTGCATTTGCCGAGCGGGCCATCAAGAAATTGGACAAGGATGGCAACGGACTACTAACTCCAGAAGAGTTCAAGGAGACCGATGCGATTTTCACTAAGAACGATACCAACAAAGATGGCAAGATCGACATCGAGGAGTACGTCGCATATCGTAATGCTCGATAGCATTCCGCGCTAATGATGCAATGTCAGCTTGCGACTACTTGCTCGCAAGCTGATCGACCTCCACTTATAGAGAACGTAGCTACCGTGCTCTTTGCTCGTGCGTTACAAGTCCTATTCATCGCAACCCCACTTCTATGCTGGTGTTTGAACGCGTCGCTGGGTAAACGAAGAATCCAATGGCCGCCGCTCTTCGTACTGACAGGCGTGATTGGCTATGTGCTTCTTCTCGCTTCGGTCCAAGCACTTGATCATGCTTTGCTCGCAGACCTGTACACCCATGACCTCGATGGCGATCGAAGTTTTAGCGAAAGCGAACTGACAGAAGAAGCGCAACGCGCGATGAACAGGGTTAGCAACGACACCGGGCGGGCTCTTGCCCCGGCCACGGGCCTCCCCATTACCTTCATTTGGACGTTGCTCAACTTTGCGTTGCTTGGCTCTGTCGAGTCAACCGGTCGTTGGCTTATTTCGAAGCTATCGCCACCGAGAACGGTAGAGGACGCTTCGGTATCCGAAACCAATGCATTCATTCCAGATGCAACTCAAAACCCATACCATCCACCAGCGTCATCCTAGGTTCTACGTGAGCCAGCAATGGCCGAGTACGGCCGCCGTTGAGACAGCGGTCTCAACCCGTTGAATACGATCTCCGAGTGAAAGGACGCGAACGCCGCCTTCGTGTGCCATCGCCACTTCTGCTGTAGTAAATCCACCTTCGGGACCGACCAGATAATACAAACTGGCAGGCGGAGTTTCTAACGCGAGGTGATTCGCTTGGCGGATGCTGTACGATGGGATGGAATCCGATTCTGGATGCAAGATCCACGCCGAAACCGCATCGAGCCGGCAAAGCAATTGTTTGATTGAAACCGAGGGCTCAACTCGCATCAAACGATTTCGCCCGCATTGCTTGCATGCTTCGACGACATACCGCTCCAATCGATCCGTATTGGAATCGTCTACGACGGCAACCGAACGCTCGGTTTCCAATGGTGTTAGCGAGTCGACACCGAGTTCCACGAGCTTTTCGATGGTGCTGCGTTGTCGGTCTCCTTTGGGCAACGCAACCGCGAAATGCAGACGATTCAAGTGGTCCCGCGGGGCAAATTTCCATTCGACAATATCGGCTTGAACGCTGCGTTTGTCGATTTCTTTTAGCACCGCTAGAGCCTCGTTCCCTATACCGTCAAAAAGCACGACGGATTCGCCCGCTTTACATCGCAAAACGCGGCTGGCATGGTGTGCTTCGGCATCAGGGAATGCAACGATGCCGCTTTTCGCAAGATCTGGTATCAAAAATCGGGGAAGTGACATAATGCCGTTGGGAAAAGGTAGCCGTCGAGGGGCGTCGAATTGGAGTAGGAAACCGACGTAAATGCAAGTACGATTGCGAGCACGATGACACAGAACTCCACCGAACACAATCCAGACCGCGCCAACACCAGCCCGAACTATTTCGGTGTGTTCCTAACGTTCGCCCGCAATAGCCTGATTCGGGACATGACGTTTCGAAGCAATTTTATCCTGGATTGTGTTTCGAGCTTGTCCTGGCTGCTGATGAATTTGGGATTCTACTTGGTCGTGTTTTCGCATGTCAGCTCGATTGGGGTCGATACCGGATGGCGCTCTGATGAGTTCTATGTGTTTCTCGCGACAACGTGGATTATCAACTCGGTCGTGCAAGCGTTCCTGATGCCAAACGCACAGGAATTTAGCGAATTGATTCGAACAGGCGGACTTGATTTCGCTTTGCTCAAACCGATTGACACTCAGTTTTTAATATCGTTTCGAAAGGTCGAATGGTCATCGCTCAGCAACTTTGCACTGGGGGTGATCATCTTGCTTTATGCTCTGATTCGATTGAGCGGGCGAACGGAGCCAGAATGGTCGATAGGTCCATTGGTAGTTCTGTTGTATGTAGCAACCATCCTCTGTGGCATCATCTTGCTTTACAGCCTGATGACTTGCTTGGCGGCAACAAGCATTTGGTTGGGAAGAAACCAAAGCTTGTATGATTTTTGGTTTTACATAACCAATTTTTCCAGATACCCCATGGAGATCTATCAATCCGGATGGGGAATTCCTTTATGGTATGCCTTTACGTTTGTCATACCAGTGCTTGTCGTCGTCAACGTCCCTGCGAGACTACTAGCCCAACCCTTGAGTCCCAAATCGGCCGGGGAATGGGGGCTAGTCGCTTTTTCCTTTGTTGCATCGATCGCATCGCTGTTTATTAGTCGGTGGGTATTTCAAAAAGCACTTCGAAGCTATTCGAGCGCGAGCAGCTAGAGTATCCTCTTTGCCCCCTACACTCCTATCTCTCTAAGATCATCATTCTATGCCTAAATTATTCGTAAACGAGATTCAGCCACAAATGCAAGTGGATGAAACGTTCCGAATCGCGGATCGACAGCTTCGTGCCAATCGACAAGGGAATTTGTATCTCTTGATGCAATTGCAAGATCGATCGGGCGTCATTTCAGGCATGAGATGGAACGCCGATGAAAAGCTCGCCGAAAGATTCACGAAAGGATCTTACGTGCGAGTCCAGGGAGCATCCCAGTTGCATAACGGCGTGCTGCAATTGATCATCAACCAATGTGTAGCAGTGGAGGAATCATCCATCGATCCAGCGGACTTTGACTCAGGCAACCGGGTTGATGTCGATCAACTTTGGACGCGGATGAGTGAGTTGATTGAGTCCATTAGCAACGAAACGATCAAAGCGATTGCGCGAGCTTTCTATCAAGATCCTCAAATCGAACAGGGGATGCGAATAGCACCAGCAGGAATCAAAACTCACCATGCTTATCCAGGTGGATTGCTCGAACACGTGATTTCATTAATGGAATTGGCAGACCGCGTTTCGTCGCACTACGCAGTGCTAGATCGCGACATCATGCTCTGTGGCGCCATGCTTCATGACATCGGCAAACTGGAAGAACTGCTCTTCGACGGGGAGTTAAGTTACAGCGATGCCGGTCAACTGCTCGGCCATTTGGTTCAAGGTGTTCAGATGCTTGATGCCAAGGTAGCAGAACTGACCAAGCAAGGGCTTTCAATGGACATGCCTATTGTGCTTCGGCTCCAGCACGTCATCGTGAGCCACCACGGCTATTTGGAACATGGTAGCCCCAAAGTGCCCATGACACTCGAAGCCATCGCGTTTCATTATCTGGATGAAATGGACGCAAAACTCAACGCTGCCCTTGCCATGATTCAGAGCGATCGCACGCGAGACCCGTGGACGACCTACAATCCAACGTTGGGTCGAAAAATCTTTAAACCCACCTGATCAAGCCCTTCGCGATTCACGATTCGTCTGGCCGTTCGCGTCGCCACCAAGCCGCGCGGACCTACCGAATTCTCTTGACCGCCGATCGCCAAAACATTATTGTAACTGCGTCAGTTACATATTATGAGGAAGCATGAACACGAGTTTCACGGTGGCCGCTCACATTCTGGGATATTTGGCCTGGAGGAAAAGTTCTGGGGAAGATTGGACTTCGTCTATCGAACTAGGAAAGAGCATCAACACGCACAGCGTCGTCGTTCGGCGGGTGCTGTCGAAATTGCATTCGCATGGTTTGATTGAAACGCGTCGAGGCCCCAGCGGTGGCAGCAGACTGGCCAAACCAGCCCATGCGATCCATTTAGAAGATGTTTACGGAGCCGTCGTGCCGCAGGATTCATCGCTCATCCACTTTGGAGATAACGAACACAGCAAGTGCGACATTGGGATTCATATCGAAGCAGTACTTCGCGATATCGTGGCCGATTCGGAACGCGTGTTTCGAAAGCGACTTCGACAAACGTCCATCGCTGAATTCTCAAAGCGTGTTGTAAGTCGACTGGGATGCTGCAGTCCAGATACGGATGAATAAGGCACATCCGCGTCGCTTACAAATACATCATTTTTCAAAACGAAAGCAACTTTAAGATGTCTTCACCAGCTCCATCCGGCATGAATCCAGAAATCGAATCCCACAGTTCCTTAGAAACTCGCCCTGTAGCGTCCAGCCTGCGTTGGCTGCCGGCAGCGATCCTAGTTGTTTTGATGCCCATCCTGAGATTGCTCACCTACACAACGGAAGCCCCAAGCCTGCCGTTATTCATGGTGGCATTTATGGGGCCTGCGGGAGTAGCCGCTTTGCTCATGGTCTGGTGGGTTTTTGCGAGCCGCGCGAAACTCATGGAGAAGGTGATCGGCACCGTGGGAATGGGAATCATGTTGGTCGTTGCCGCATCAATCTTGCATCCATCGATGCAAGATATGGGCATGATGTTCTTTGTCATCCCTGCCGGTGTTGCGGCATTCGCGATTGCACTCATCCTTCTTGCAAACCATGCACGATGGAGACTACCCGTCGCGCTAGCGTCGGCCGCCTTAGGGTTCGGCATTTGGAGCTTGATCCAATCCAGTGGCGTCTCGGGTAAATTCGAATCAGAATTCGATTGGCGATGGAATGCGACGGCAGAAGAACGATACATGAAAAGCCGGGCAACGCTTCCGTCCAAAGAAGTTCCGAGGGAAATCTCCAAGACCCCACAATCCACAGCACCGGTCGAACTCAAGTCGTCGCAATGGTCTAGCTTTCGAGGCAAAGATCGCGATGGCAAGCTAACCGGTGTCACGCTTAGCGAAGACTGGGTTACCAATCCGCCAAAGCAAGAATGGAAAACGCTGATCGGTCCAGGCTGGTCCTCGTTTGTGATTGCGGGCGATCGTTTGTTTACTCAAGAACAACGCAATGAATCCGAGGCAACGATCTGCCTCGATCGAAACACGGGTGAAACGCTTTGGTCTTACGAGTACCCAAGCCGATTCTGGGAATCGATTGCAGGGGCCGGTCCACGCGCTACACCAACGATTGCTGACGAAGGCTTGTTCTCATTTGGAGCTGCGGGAATCTTGGTTTGCTTGGATGCACGCGATGGAAAAAAGATTTGGGATCGCGACACCAAACTGGACTCCAAGCGAAAGCCACCGACGTGGGGGTTTTCGTCGTCACCTTTGGTAACCGAAGGGCTTGTCATCGTTCACGCGGGAGGCACGGAGGACCGAGGCGTGCTCGCTTACGATGCCAAAACCGGGGACCTGAAGTGGTCGGTCGCATCCGGTGACCACAGTTACAGCTCGGCGCAACGAGCAAGTTTCGACGGAGTCAGCGGCATCCTCATGCTTTCCAACTATGGTCTTCAGTTTCTCAATGTTGCCGATGGAAGCACGATATGGGAACAGAAGGATGAGAGCCAAAACTATCGCACGCTGCAACCGCTCGTAATTGGCAACTCGGTGTTGCTTGCATCCAGTCTAGGCGAAGGGACCAAACGCCTCTCCGTAACCAAAAACGGAAACGACTGGAAGATCGACGTGCTATGGGATTCGCGAGACATGAAACCCGATTTCAATGACTTCGTCGAACACCAGGGTAACCTTTATGGTTTTGACGGAAACATCTTTGCATGCATCGACCTAGCTACCGGCAAACGGAAATGGAAAAAGGGGCGTTACGGTAATGGGCAAGTATTACTGCTTTGCGATGCTGGCCAAATGCTGGTTGCCTCCGAGACAGGCCAGCTGATTTTGCTTAAGGCAGACAATGAAAAGATGAATGAGGTTGCCAAAATTCAGGCGATTGAAGGAAAGACTTGGAATCACCCTGTTGTTGTCGGCGATCGCATTTATGTCAGAAATGCAGCGGAAATCGCATGCTACAGTTTGCCGACGCAATAAGCCATCTCTAGCTTTGGCACAAAAAAATCCTGTGGGCTTGGTTGGCCCACAGGTAGATTTCGCAACCATGAATCAATCTTTTTAGTAAGATTGGGGATCATTGCGTTTTCCTCTCTCGAAAGACAAATGGTGCAATCATGCCAAAGCTCTACGGCCTCCTACTCTTGCTTTCCTTTATCGCAAACTACCAGGGCGAGCTAGCCCTAGGGCAGGATGAAGCGAACGGACTGCCGCTTGTGTTCTCCGAAGATTTTGAGCATGGAGTAGACCGTTGGCAAACGACCGATGACAAGAGTTGGTATCTACTAGACACCGATGGGAATAAGACGTTTGGTTTGAACAAACGCGTTAGCGACTACCAACCCAAGGTGCGCAGCCCTCATAACATCGCGTTGATCAAGGACGTTCAATTAGCCGACTTCGTTTTGACATTTCGAGTCAAAAGTACGAACGACACGGGAAATCATCGTGACTGCTGTGCATTCTTTGGCCATCAAGACCCAGAGCATTTTTACTATGTTCATCTCGGGGCAAAACCTGACCCAGCAAGCGGACAGATCATGATCGTCAACGACGCACCTCGCCGTCCATTGACTGAAAACAAGAAAGAGGTTCGCTGGGACGACCAATGGCATACGGTTAAGGTCGTGCGAAACAGTCAATCAGGAACCATTGATGTTTTTTTTGATGACATGACGACAGCACACCTATCGATAACCGACAAAACGTTTTCCAAAGGACGTATCGGGATCGGCTCTTTTGATGACATGAACATGTTCGACGATGTGCGTTTGTACGGCAAATAAAGCCAAAGGTCATACCGCGAGGGGGATAGAGATGAAACGAGTAGCAATGTTTGCATTGTCATGGATCGCGTTTACGCACTCCATGATGGCGCAGGACAACACATCAGGCAAAGAAATAAACAAACCGCCTGCAACCAAGAAACCTCCAGCAAGACCCGACCCTACCTTTGCCGATGTAGCTTACGGCACCGACTCGGAGCGTCAGAAATTTGATTTCTGGCAGGCGAAATCTTCGAAGCCAACACCTGTTGTTTTGTTGATCCACGGCGGTGGCTGGGTAAACGGCGACAAAAACAGTTTTGGCAACCGACCGATCCAAGGCTATTTGGATGCAGGTATCTCCGTGGCTGCAATCAACTATCGATTTATTGCACAAGCCATGGAACAAGGTGTTGAACCTCCGGTCAAGGCCTGTGTTTATGATGCAGCGCGTGCTCTTCAAACCATCCGCGCTAACGCTGGCCCTTGGAACGTGGATACGGATCGCATTGGAGCACACGGAGGATCCGCGGGGGCGTGCACCTCGCTTTGGCTCGCATTGCATGATGATCTGGCCGACCCCAACAGCCCCGATCCGATCGCACGCCAATCGACACGCTTGACTTGTGTTGCTGTGACAGGTGCGCAGACATCGCTAGATCCTATAGAACTGCGAGAATGGATATCCAATGCCAATTACGGCGGGCATGCATTTGGCTTTGCATCCAAAGGCAGAGGCAGGCCGCAGGAGTTTGAATTGTTGCTTGCCAACCGAGAGAAGGTACTTCCATGGATCAAGGAGTACTCTCCGATCTCGTTGATCTCCAAAGACGATCCACCCGTATTCCTCGAATACCCCAACCAGAAGACAACACCTGTCCTCGGAGGAAAGGAACCGGACCCAACACACTCTGCGCTTTACGGAATTCAGTTTGCGTCGTCCTACGAAAAGCTAGGATTGCCGTGCATTGTTAGCTATCCAGAGCATCTTCATCCTGACTACGGAAATTCTCAAGCGTATTTAATACGCACGCTAAAAGATCAACCGTAGCGACAAATTCGTCACACACCAAGTCACAACCACCATACGACATGCTGTTTCCCATTAGCGACGACGATCGACACGTAAGCACGCCTGCGTTTGTTACCTACGGATTGCTGGCGATCAACGTTTTGTTGTTTCTCGTTCAGATTTCCGATCCCATGTTCACCTATGGATGGAGCGTCATTCCAAAGGAAATCACAACCGGAATAGACTTGGTCGAACCGCAAGAAATTGCCGTACCAGGACAAGGGATCGTCCTGATACCACAAGCGCCAGGCCCTCCTATCCTTTGGATGACGTTGCTCAGCGCGATGTTCATGCACGGAGGCTTTGGACACATCGCCGGGAACATGCTGTATCTTTGGATTTTCGGAAACAATGTAGAACACCGTTTCGGCCATCTTTGGTTTTTGATTTTCTACGTATCCTCTGGATTGGTAGGAAGCTTTGCCCAAATTGCAATGGCGCCAGATAGCGTGATACCCAACCTCGGCGCTTCCGGCGCCATCGCGGGAGTCATGGGAGCCTACTTGGTTCTTTTTCCTCGCAACCAAGTCAACGCAGTGTTCCTCTACCACATCGTTACCGTCCCCGCAGTCGTCGTCCTGGGCATGTGGATTGCGATGCAATTGGTTAGCGGTTACGGTTCGATTGCAGCTACCAGCGGGTCGACAGGCGGCGTGGCGTATATGGCACACATCGGCGGCTTCTTTACCGGTGTCTGCGCGGCATTGCTTTGCAAATTTCAAATCCGAGAAGAGCCCGATAACGTCTTATCGCGCCAATACCAACGCGATCCGACCGCATACCGATTGTGGTAGCCAATTTCAGCCACCCCCCGAACAAAGGCGACTTGTTTTCCTTTAAATCGGCTCTGGAATGAATTCCTGGACGTCGGAGAACTTCTTTCCGTTGTATCAAAACCTTTGGAACCATTTCGGGTTCAATGGGACGGGATACTTAACTCGAGCCTTGAAACCATTTTGTCCAACTCGTCATTTCCATCAGAAAACGCAGCCATCGATCCCGATGTAGCCTTGATGCTGCGCGTGCGAGACGATGATGCGGTGGCATTCGAAATGCTAGTAGACCGACATCAAGGCAAAATCCAGCGTTTCATGCAGGGTTGGGTCTCCAATGTCCAGCAGTCCGAAGTTCTGGCTCAGGACGTGTTTTTGCGAGTGTACAAGGCCCGGAAGACCTACGTTCCAACGGCCAAGTTTACCACTTGGCTGTACCGAATTGCCAACAATGTTGCTTCCAACCACATCCGCGACAATGCGAACCGCCGAGAGTACCAACTTTCCAAAGGCGAGAACACATCCACAGCGGGATTGATTATCGAGAACATTGCGATCGCTCCCAGTGGTTTTCAGCCGTCTCGACAAGCGGATCATTCCGAGCGAGCAAGCGTAATCCTACAGGCATTGCAGGCGCTCGGCGAACGTCAGAGGACAGCACTGATGCTGAGCAAGTTTGAAGGCATGAGTTACCAAGAAATATCCGACACCATGGGACTGAGCGTTCAAGCGATCAAATCGCTTCTTAGCCGAGCCCGTGTCAACTTAAAAAACCTATTGGATCCTTACATTGCCGAAGGCATTGCGCCAGGGACATCCACGGCAAGCACACCAGACACCATCCATGAGAATATCGAGGAATGAAAATCCAAGACATGGAATCCGCGGATGAGCAATTGACTGCCTACCTAGACGGCGAACTCTCGTCGACGGAATCGGCACAACTGGAACGCCAACTGGTAGACAACGAAGCGTTGCGAATTCGCTTGGCGGAACTACGTCGCGCCTACGAACTTCTCGACGAACTCCCCGAAACACCCCACAACCAACGCTTTACTCAAAGTACGCTGGAACTGGTCGTAAAGGACTTGACCGGCGTTCCAGCGCCTGCCAAGCCCAAGGCTGTCACTGCCGCCGCGAAAGCGAACTGGCTTGGCTGGCCCCGAATTTTGGTACTCGCAGCATTGATGGCCTCCGCGGGCATCGTTAGCGGACTAGCGATGCGACTATGGCGAGTGTCTAGCGATATGCGAGACCTGGGACTCATCGCAAGCATGCCTGGAATGGAGGACATCAACGAACTCAGCGTTGCGACCAAGCTTAGCAATGAAAAAGAAGCATTGGCAGTTCTACGAGACAGCTTCAAGGAACGTTTGATTCCACCCATCCCAGCGTCGATCTGGGAACGCAAGAACTGGGTCGATAGCTTAACGCCCCTCCAGATCGCCAAGTTAGATATGGGACGCGAGTCGCTGCGCAAACTAGACCAAAATACGTACACTCGATTCGCTGCTATCGAGTCGCAGATCGAGAACAGACCAGACAGTCCGCTGATTCAAGAAACGATCCATATCGTCGGATTAGTTATGGACAGCCTACCGCACGCGAATCGACTTGACCTCGAAAAGCTCAATCAAGAACAACGAATTCAGTACCTAAAAGATCAGGTGTACTTGAGAGCTGCCATCGTTTATTCCTCGCAAATGCCACCCGAAGACTCCAAAGCGTTAGAGGAGTGGGACACTAGGTCGTTTCGGCCTGCACTGATGCAAGAGATCCAACGCGCATCCGGAGTGTTTCAACCGAGATCCACGATGGACACAAAGGAGCTATTCAATTTTCTGCTCCTTCGCAGAAGACTCGAATTCGGCTATCAACTCGATGGACAAACGGAGTTGGTCGAGGAACTCGCGTCCGGACTGACCGAAACGGGACGCAAACTGCTGACCGGGGTAAACCGTAACGATCAGTTGCAAGTGCTGTTCGCATGGTTCGCCCCAGAACGAGTCAACAACACGCAAGCGTTGATTGATGCATACGAAAAAATTGGCCCCGCGTTGCGAGACAAAATCGATCTTGCAAATCCGGATCAGAGCAAACGAACATTCGAAGAAATGTTGAATCGTCCAAACCCTCGCAACCGCCGATAGGCAAAGAAGCCATCGCATTTGGAGATGTGAGCGACGGAAGTCTATTGACTCAGTTACGCCATCGCGTGCTGGGTTGTGATTGGTTGCAAGATGCTGTTGCGATCTGGATTCGTATTGGGATACGAGTGATCAACTGCGCCACACCGCTTTGTACGAGCAATATCACGAAGTTGGGTTAGGTATTGGACCCGCTTGGGTATTGCGACTCCCCTGAGCCCAATCTGAGAAAATTTGCTTCTCGCGGAAAAATACGTTGTCCGTGACCAAACGTGTCAACGGACGTTGCGATACTTCTTTTGTCAAAGCTGACGAGCCACAACATCCAAGCTTTGGCTCT
>CAIXME010001012.1 GCA_903920425.1 uncultured Pirellula sp.
CAGGAAATGCAGGAACGGATCAGCCATCAGCTAAAAATCCCAAAGAAAGTGCGCCGTGGGCAACCGACTCCGCCGCGTCCGTCGATCGGTACATTCCACTCCCACTGCGTCCAAATCCTGAAAAGGCACGCAAACACCCTGGGATACCCAGAGAAATTTACCATTTACGACCGGAGCGACGCAGAAAGTATCGCCCGGACGGTCCTCCGGGAGATCCGCGTCCACGATGATATGCTCAAGCCGGGGGATTTCCTGAGCATCGTTAGCAGTTGGAAAAATCGCGGAATCCGCCCTGAACAGGCTGACGCTGCAGCCACATCCGACAAAGAGCACCTCGCCGCCAGCGCATTCAAACGCTACCAGCGAACACTTAAAAACCAAGCTGCGTTCGATTTCGATGACTTGCTGGTTTGCGCAGAACAACTCCTCAACGAAAACGAAAAAGTCCGCCGCGAAGAATCCTCGCGTTACGATCACGTTTTGGTAGACGAGTATCAAGACACCAACGGTTCTCAGTACCGGATTATCCGAGCCCTGGCGATCGATCATCGCAACCTTTGCGTCGTTGGAGACGACGATCAATCCATCTACGGCTGGCGAGGAGCCGAAGTCAAACACATTCTCAATTTCAAGAACGACTGGAATGAAGCTAAAGTCGTTCGATTGGAAGACAACTACCGTTCCACCGACGCCATTTTGCAAATGGCGAACCGTCTCATCGTTTTCAACTCACATCGACATGGAAAAGTATTGCGGGCCGCTCGCCCTAATGGGCTGCAACCTCGCATCCTGCAATTCGCAGGGGAAGTCGAAGAAGCCAAAGGAGTTGTCGAGGAAATCGCAACTCGATTAAAGAACGACCCGACGACACAAGCAGGCGATTTTGCAATCCTATTTCGTACCAACGAACAACCTCGTCCGTTCGAAATGGAACTGCGCCGATGCAAACTCCCCTACGTGATCACCGGTAGCCAGTCCTTCTTTGATCGAAAAGAAGTGCGCGATATCTTGGCCTACTTGAAATGGATCAACACTCCAGACGACGAGTTGTCATTGCTGCGTGTCATCAACGTCCCACCTCGCGGAATGGGCGCGGCCAGTATTGATAAACTTCTCAAGAAAGCTGTTTCTACCGCATCAAGTGTTTGGCAAGTCATGCATGACGATTCGCTCGTCAAATCCTTGCCCGGCGCAGCGCAACAAGGGGTGTTGAAACTGAAGTCGTTATATCGCGATTTCTCAAGAAAATTCCAAATAAATCCACAGTCCAAAGATAGTGCGGAACCACACCAGGTAACCTCGCACGACGCAGCAATCACCGAATCATCCGGTTCCGATACAGCCCATAGCGAAGAATCCGACGAGGAACTCCAGTCCCGATTGTTGCAAGGCACCGGCTCACTAACCCAAGCCGTCAAAGACCTAATCAACGCACTGCAATACCGCGCAGAAATCAATCGACTCTACCCCGATGCAGAAGAAGCAACCAATCGGATCGGCACGCTAGAAGAAGTTATCAACGCCATCGCTGAATACGAAGACGAGTCCAATGCCCCCGAGCTCGGAGACTTCTTGAACAAAGTAACGCTCTCGGGACGAGAGTTCGGCTCCCCCAAAGAAAAGCAAATGCAAAGAAACTCCATCTCGCTGATGACATACCACAGCGCGAAAGGACTTGAATTCCCATTCGTCTACATGGTCGGTATGGAAGAAGGGGTTCTGCCACACCGTCGCTCTCTCGTCGACAGCGCCGATGGCGTGGATGAAGAACGCAGACTTTGCTACGTGGGAGTTACTAGGGCCCAAGACGAACTATCGATGACGTTGCCGATGTCCCGCTACAAATGGGGAAAACCACGACCAACATTCCCAAGTCGATTTCTTTACGAAGTTACCGGGCAAGCGGATAATCCGAACTGCCAAAAGGCAATTCGCGAAGCTACGAAAGAAGCGAAAAAATCGATGAAATGATGCAGTGACGTTAAAGGTTCCATGCAGGAAGAGTTTAACGGCAATGAAGCCCCAAAATCCCTTGATGCAATCCGTTTAGAATTTGAAATTTCGATAAAAAAACGGTCGATTGAGGGACAAATGACCATGAAATTGGTCTTACTCAAACAACCGAAGATTCTTTCTAAAGTAATCCCCCGGTTTGAATCGAAACTAGGTGCAGGACGGCTTTACTGCGCTGGACCACTCGAAGGAGTCAAGTCCAGTAAGTTGAAAAGTCGGCCGAGTTGGTATAGGGGGGAAATTTGCAAGCAATCCACGGTCTCTCGGCGTGGATGCAGCTACCGGTACGCTTCCACTTTATTGTGGACGGGCCAGTAGTAGGCGCAGATCTTCTGCCTCCAGTCTTCTCGGCTGGTACACCGAATTCGAATGCTTGGAGTGAGCAAATGCGTTCCGTCGTAGGGGTGCGGTTGCTCGCGAAATGCTCAAGCTGAGGGTTCGAGTCGGTTCAATCGCAGGAATGGTTCGCAGCGAAACGCGCAGAGACGGAGCTTTGCAGTTCGCAACGTGAATCGGCCGCTCCAATGATGTTTATGCCCAGACCCAGTTGTCGCCTAGCAGTGGATCGATTGCAATCGCGTTTCGACGTGAAAGCAAACAGATCACGGCTTGGTTCAACAAGGGCAAATACCGTCATGGGTTGAATACGCATTGTATTTGATCCGGACTCACTCACTATTGGAAGGTAACGGAGACCAAAAATATGAAGGTGTTCACCACAGGCCAGGTCGCGAAGATCTGCAAGGTGGCCCCGAGAACCGTCAGCAAATGGTTCGACTCCGGCCGACTCAAAGGGTACCGCATCCCCGGTTC